>DPLR01000606.1 GCA_003541895.1 Cytophagales bacterium
TGCGCATGTTAACTACTACAAGAAATTATTTCCTTCCACAGTAAAACGATTAATTTTTGCAGGAAGAATAGCGGTGGGCTACACTGCACTCGATGCTCCTTTCTTTGAATATCAAGATCAATGGAGTTCAGAGGGGAGTATTGAAGGATTAGGGGGCCCTACAACTTTACGTGGCTATAAGCAAAGTAGATTTCTTGGGCGTGTTACAACCTTCAATAATTTTGAGTTGAGATGGCGTTTCGCCCAAACCTATTTGGCCAAACAACATTTCGAATTCAGTGCAGTGCCCTTCTTCGATGCAGGTGCCGTTTGGGATGACTTCAACTCTATCAACTCTGCCAACTGGAGATATTCAGAAGGTGGCGGTTTACGAATTGCTTGGAACGAAAGCACTATACTTCGCTTCGATTATGCCGTATCAAAAGAAGATCAGCAATTCTTCTTTAACCTGGCTCACGCATTTTAAGAAAATCACATTCCACTGCCTTCAATTTGAATGCCGATGCGATCAATTAGATAAAGCGCACTTGGCGTGAACTTTAAGCGGAATGTTCCGGATACACCAGAGCCGTTGACAATCATTTCAACTTCTCCTGCATTGACTTTCACTGATGCTATTTTGCTCCCTGCAAAATCGTTATGCAGGCGCTGGAGCATATTTACTTTATCAGCCACAGTTCCTTTGGTCTCTTGGGTTTCAGTTGATGAAGTGCCACCACCCTCGCGCTTTGTTTGCGCTTTCATTGGGCGTTCAATCAGTGCTTGCGAATAATTTTCTTTTACAAACTTTTCCCATTCACTTTTGCTTTCAAGTGAAATTACTCGGTGCAACTCACGAGCACGTTTCTCTATAGTTTGCTCCATAGTTTGTGCGCTCACCCCAGCGCAAAGGAAAAGGGCAACAAAGAATAAGATTGAAGGCTTCATCGTATTTTCTGTATAAGATGAAGCGAGTGAAATAAAAGTTCTAAATGCCTGATTTTTTTTCAAGGTAAAGTTGTTCACTAATTCAGCACAACTGCCTTGTGTTCGTGAAGCCCACATTCTTTGCTAGAACTCTCCCACCACCACCGACCAGCCCGCGAGTTTTCGCCCGCTGCAATGGCGCGTGTGCAAGGTGCACAGCCAATGCTTGGAAACCCCTTCTTGTGCAATGTGTTTATTGGTATTTTATTTTGTTCAACAAACCGATTCACTTCGTCCCAACTCCAATTCAGAATCGGATTGTATTTAATCAATTGATATTGTTCATTCCACTCAACGATTTCCAAACCATTTCTATTTTCAGATTGCTCACTGCGCAAGCCTGTAATCCAAACAGTAGTGTTTTTCAAGGCCCGTTGTAAAGGCTCTACTTTGCGAATGAAGCAACATTCTTTTCTGTTTTCAACCGACTCAAAAAAACTATTGGGTCCCTTTTCACTCACTAATTTTTCAACTCGCTTGGGATCGGGGAAATAGGTCGTAATAGGAATTTTATATCTCTTCTTTGTTAAGTCAAATACATCGTACGTCTCCTGAAAAAGTCTTCCCGTATCTAACGTAAAAATTTCTATCCCCAAAGACTGCGAAGCAATCAAATGAGTGATCACTTGGTCTTCCACTCCGAACGAAGTAGAGAATTTTGCCTGACCACCAAAAAGTTTACTGATGAACAGAAGCCCTTCGCTCGCTGAAAGATTTTCTAATTCACTCTTAAGTTTATTAACTGAATTTTTTTCCATGATTACAAGAATGACTTTAACAATATTCGTAGACTCCAAATAATTACTAATGCGCCAACACTTAAAAACATCGCTTTGAGAGGAAGTTTGCCAACCAAGCGTGCGGCAATGGGTGCAGCCAGTGCGCCTCCTAAAATCAAACCCAAAATAACAGGCCAATGACTTACCCCAAGCAAAGCGAAGAAAGTCAAAGCACTGGCAAGTGTTACGAAGAATTCAGTGATGCTCACAGAACCAATAACATAGCGTGGGCTCTTGCCTTTTGAAATTAACGTACTTGTAACCAACGGACCCCATCCACCTCCACCGAAGGAGTCGAGAAATCCGCCCGCACCCGCTAACCAGCCCACCCGTTTTACTTTTTTCTGACCTGTATTTTTACGAAAAACATTTCGAATAATTTTTGCACCAAGGAACAATGTATAAAACGCAAGCACCGGACGTACATAGTTTGCATATTCGGTACCGAGTTTAGCTAGTAGATATGCACCGGCAATCGCACCCAACACGCCAGGGATCAGCAGCGTCTTGAATAATTTTTTGTTGACGTTTCCAAATTTGTAATGGCTGTACCCTGATATTCCACTCGAAAACATTTCTGCTGTATGCACGCTTCCGCTGATAGCGGGCAAGTTCACTCCAATGGAAAGAAGTACAGTTGTACTAGTAACACCGTAACCCATACCCAAGGCTCCATCCACCAGTTGCGCAAGAAAGCCTGCAGCAATCATCCAATAAAATTCAGCACTTAGCGAACGAAGGCTAGCGGCAAGACTTGAAAACGCATCGGCATAAGGGATGTACGAGAAAATCAAATGCCCAAGAAACATGAACAAGAAAGCAAACAACGAATAGGTAGCTATGCGCCTCCATCTTTGCTCTGTGGTTCTTTTATCCGCTGCATCATCCTCAGCAAGAATCTTAGTTACTTCGTTCAGCCTTCTCACTTTATCGTGAAAGTTACCATTGAGTTTATTTCGTAGGATGTGCATGTTGGTCAACACATCATCGATTTGTTGCGGCAGCATTTCAGCAAAGACCTCTTTTAATCTTTTGGCAATGGTGGGCGATTTACCGTTGGTTGAGATCGCTATTTTCAAATTGCCCTTTCGCACGATTGATCCTAAGTAAAAATCGCACAGCTCGGGCATATCAGCGGAGTTCACTAATTTTCCTTTTTGTTTCGCGATTTCAAAAATTGATTCACTTACTTTTTGGTCATTGACTGCTGAAATGATCAAGTCACTGGTCACAATGTCTTCAACATAAAATTCTCTCTCAACTAACTTTACATTTGAATGTAGCTTGGATATTTTGTGGATGTCTCCGGAAATTGAAATGGCCACCAATGTAATTTCAGTTCGCGGAGAATTCGCAAGGACAGCGGTTAGTTTTTCTAGCGCAACTGATCCCCCACCGATAATCAACAGACGCAATTGTTCCAATTTCAAAAACACCGGAAAGAGTCTGTTTACTTCGTGTGTGGTCTCTATGGTTTGCTCTTCGATCATCCCTAATTGAAATAAGTTCTAAACGCAAAATCTCCAAAGCTTTCACTTCCAACTCGCTTCAATTTGAATTGATGGAACAATTCATCCACTTCATTGAGGATAGAAGCTTCATCCAGATTTTCTTTCCATATTTTATTCAAACGCAAGCCCTGCCGATCACCACCAATGTGCACATTGTATCTACCATAAGCGGTTCCCACAAATCCAATCTCTGCAAGGTAGGATCGGGCGCAACCATTGGGGCAACCCGTCATCCGAATTACAATGCCTTCAGAGCTTAACTCGTGCTTGGCCAACAAAGGCTCAATCTTTGACATTAAAGTCGGCAAGTAACGCTGGCCTTTGGCAA
>DPLR01000151.1 GCA_003541895.1 Cytophagales bacterium
CCTCGCATTGTTGCTTTTCATCTCCTTTTTCTCATTTGGCCAAAAATATTCAGGTGACAGTTGGGCAACTGTCACCAGTAAGGGAACCGGTGTGTTGGGCGTTGTTTACTATCCGCAAGCAGGATTGATTTATGAAGAAGGTGGTAAGATGAAAGGCGTTTGTGCCGAATTGCTCACTGAGTTTTCTGCCTTCGTTCAAAGTAAATACGGTAAAAAAGTAGAAGTGAAATATTTAGGAGCGGAAGAAGTATTCAGCAATTTTTTAAAAACATGCCAGACTACACCTGATATTTTAGGTGTAACCAATGTGACTGTTACTGATGAGCGTAAAAAGATTTTGAAGTTTACACCGGCTTTTTTATCCAATCAGGAAACATTGATCACACACAAAAATGCTCCTGCTGTTGAAAATCTTTCAAAAATCTCTTCCGTGCTAAATGGATACAAAGCCAAAGTGATTACCGGTAGTGTTCATGTGAAGTACATGGAACAGTTGAAAAAAGAGAATTTCCCCTCGCTTACAATTGAGCAAGGTCCTTCCGGTCCAGAAATTCTGAAAGAGATCAGCACCAACCCAAAGTTGTTTACTATCCTTGATTTCACAGAATATGTTGACGCCACACGCAATAGGCTACCAATTAAAAAACAAAACGTGGAGATTGGTGCACCTCAAGACCTGGCCTTTGTAATGTCGAAGCAAAGCGATTGGGACAAAATCTGGAATGAATTTCTTACGCCCGAATTTCGTAAGAGCGAAAAGTACCGTAAGATAATTGCCAATAATTTAGGTGGCGCTTATTTGAGCATCCTCAAATAATTTCTTGGTTTTGGTTTTTTAGTGAAGTGAATTTAACCTGCGAAGCTTCACTGCTTTCCATGCTGTAACGCCAACAACTGCGAGCGTCATCATTCCCCCAAAAACTACTGAGCGAACGGTGCCTAAAAATTTCGCAGCAACTCCAGATTCAAATGCACCTATTTCATTGGATGACCCTACGAAAATACTGTTCACCGCAGAAACACGGCCCTTCATATTTTCAGGTGTGAGCGTGTGAATCATTGTTCCGCGCGCAATTACACTCACGCAATCAAATGCTCCGCTCAGAACAAGCAACGCCATCGACAACCAAAACGAAGTGGAGAGACCAAAGCCGATCATGCAAAACCCAAACCCCGCCACGCACCAAAGCAAAATCTTTCCCAAATTTCTTCTAATGGGATGATGCGTCATGTAAACAGCCATGAGCAATGCTCCAACGGATGGAGCCGATCGCAGGAAGCCGAGGCCAACGGCACCAACATGTAAAATCTCATCGGCAAAAATTGGGAGCAGTGCAACGGCACCACCAAACAACACCGCAAAAAGATCTAGCGTGATCGCGCCTAAAATAATCTGATTAGTAAAAACGAAATTCAAACCTGCTTTTATCTTTTCCCAAATTCCCTGTTCTTTTGTAACAGCCGGCAGTGGACGATTAGGAATTAAAAAATAACAAACCAGCGCAGCAAAAGTTAGAGTTACATCCGCGCAATACGCTGCAGTGATTCCGAAGAAACCGTAGATCAAACCTCCAATCATTGGGCCGCCCACCGCAGCACTTTCCCAAATGGTGCTGTTCCAAGTAATTGCATTTTGATATAGATCACGATTAATCAACTGAGGCATGAATGAAAAATTGGCTGGCGTTAGAAATCCGCGCGCAATACCGCTTATGAAAATCACGGTGTAAATAGGGATCGCCCCATTCGTTAAAATAAATTTTCCGATATCGAGTGTGAAGAACAGTAATGCCATTGAACACAACACAAGCGTGACAACACAAACCAAAATGATTTTCTTGCGCTCAACAATATCGGCTAGATGCCCAGCATATAATGAAACTCCGATGGCAGGCAGAGCTTCCGCCAAACCGATCAAACCAAGCGAGAGCGGATCTTTTGTGATTTCATAAACTTGCCAGCCCACCACAACAGCCTGAATCATCAGGGCCAACGTAATAAACAAACGCGACAAAATAAATAAACGAAAGTCGCGTACTTGTATAGCGGCATACGGGTTATGGTTGTCTGAACCATGATTGCTCATTTCAAAAAACGTTTATTCGTTTGCGGTCTGTTGACTTTCCAAAAGTATTGATTCATCTGATTCCAATGATTGTTCTTCTATCAATTCTTGAACAAAGAATTGATAGCTCCGATTGCTTTCTCTCTCCGAACTTCCCTTTCGCCAGAAATTTCTACACAAGGAACGCCCGTAGCTGCAATTTCTTTTTTGTAGATCTCCCAAAAATGTTCTCTCTTATCAGGATGTTCGCGTTGTGGGTCTTCCGCCCAAGGAATGTCAATGTTGGTCAAAAGATATAAATCGTATTTACGCTCATTCATTTTTTTCAAAATGTCTGGATCGCAATTCCCATACTTGTGTTCGCTCCAAACTTTAATCACTATCAGGTTTGTATCGCAGATCAATAATTTATTTGCTTCATAAATCCATTCGTCTTCCATGCGCAACTGCCCGTGGGCAATTTTTAATAGGTCGATTTGATCGTACGTTCTTCCAAGTTTGTTGAGATAAGCCCGCGCATATTCTTCTACCCACGAGGTTTTGAAATGCTGCGAGAGAAATTGGGAGAGATCCGTTTTACCTGTGCACTCTGGCCCGATGACACAAATTTTTCTTATTTCATTAACATTATCGCGCGTGACTTGCATATTTCTTTTTTGAGCAAATTAATTAATAGAAAAGATAACTATTAAAAAGAAAATACTCAGGATAAAATGACCTCTTTCATTAATATCCAAATTCCAACTACCAGTGTGAACCATCCAAAAGCCTTACGCAAATAAAACGCTGCAATTCTTCGCGATATCCTATTTCCGATAAGAATTCCACCAATGGCAAGTGCGGTGATTGTGATCAGAAAGTTCCAATCCATTTTGTAAAGCCAAATATCTCCTGCAAAGCCGGTAAGTGAATTGATGGCGATGACAAACAGCGAGGTGCCCACGGCTGTTTTGAACGGAAGTCCTGTGAGAAATACCAGCGCAGGGATGATGAGGAATCCTCCTCCCGCACCAACCAACCCCGTAAGAAAGCCAATCAAAATTCCTTCCAGTACCATCAGAAAAATTTTAAAACTAGGATTGTTTGATTGAGTTTCCTTCTTATTTCTGATCAATTGAAAAGAGGCGAGCACCATCAACACAGCAAAAACTCCGAGCAGCAATTCACGCTTTGTAAAATTGAAAGTGCCGACATTAAAAATTATTTCTGGTATTGCAGGGATTACCCAATGCCGTGTTGCAAAAATGGATAAGATGGATGGAATGCCAAATAGAATTCCTGTCTTAATGTTCACTAAATTTTCTCGGTACTTTGGAATTGCACCAACCAAACTGGTCACCCCTACAATGAACAATGAGTACGACTGCGCAACTACCGGCTCTACCTCAAACAAGTAAACTAAAATGGGAATGGATAAAATAGAACCTCCTCCACCTAGCAGCCCGAGCACAACTCCGACTAAAACCGAACAAAAGAAACCAAAAAACTCGAGCACAAATTATTGTTTGGAGTAATCTATCACGAACGAATCAGGGAATTCTTTTTTTAAACCGCTCAAAAATTTTGCGGCTTTATCATGCGATGAAAAAGGGCCCAGAATCAACCCGTAAAATTTTACTCCGTTCAGAATTTTGACTTGAACAGTTGCTTTCTTCCGATATGATTTTTTTAAATGATCCGTCATGCGAAGAATGTTCGACAACTCTTGATAAACTCCCAGCTGCGCACCAAATCCGTGCGGATTAATTTTTGTAATGTTGAAATCATAAAATTCTTTTTCTTCGACAGTAACATGATCAACCATTTTTATTTGATCCTTGGCTTTGCCGTCACCACTATCAATCACTTCGATTGAAACATCGGCAAGCCCTTGACTATAGAATTTTAATTTTTCGGCCGCTGCCCGCGATAAGTCTATTACTCTTCCTTCAACAAATGGTCCGCGATCGTTGATTGTAACTTCAACCGTTTCGTTATTGGCCAGGTTGGTTACGCGCACCACTGTGCCAAACGGAAGTATTTTATGTGCAGCGGTTAATTTGTTGGCTCTGTATTTTTCTCCACTGGCCGTTGGGCTGCCTTCAAAAGAGTCGGCATAGTAAGAGGCTTTGCCGGTTTGTTTCTGTGCAAAGCCACAAAACACAAATGCAAGAAATGAAAATGTTAAAAGAATTTTTTTCATGATTGAGGAATAACGACTACAAAAATAAATTTTTAAATCCACTCTAGCTCGATTACTGTTTTTTCGGTGATCACATCGCCTGTGTGTTTGGTTTCTTTGGGTTCTATTAACATCAATAACACTTCCTCACCATTGGTGCGCGGCCGATGCTCCACCCCTTTAGGTATGGTTAATATTTCACCTGGCTTTACTTCGATGGTCTTGTCTCGAAAATCGACAATCAAAGTTCCTTGCTGCACAATAAATAGTTCATCCTCATCATCGTGCTTGTGCCATACAAATTCGCCTTTCACTTTGGCAAGTTTGATGTAGTTTTCATTTAGCTCTCCAATAAGATACGGATGCCAGTGTTCATTTATCTTTGAAAATTTTTCAAGAAGATTTATCGATTTCATATTTCTTACACTTCAACAGGAAAATTAGCAAAAAGTTTCTTCTGAATTTTGAATTCGGCCAACAATGAATACCTAAATTCGGGGGTTGTCAAAAGCTATTCGTTATTCGTTATTCGTTATTCGTTATTCGTTATTATTAATCGATTTAAAATATTTCACATGAAAGCATCACCACTCCTTGTTATCGTTTTGTTATTATCTGCTTGTGCCAATAAAAAATTGGAAATTGAAAAGGCTCTTAAGCAATATGATCAATTGACTTTTCGCATGTCGGCCGATTCACTTGCCGATACTTACTTGCCGAACGGAGTGCTTTTCGGAAAGGGAATGAAAAAATTTGTCGGCCCCGATTCCATTCGAAAGTTTTTAAAGTCATTTAACACGGCAGGCATCCATTTGATTTCGAATGGAACAAATCCGAAGTCAATCACTTTTGTAGGCGATACGGCAATTGCTGAAGGTACTTACGAACAAAAGACCAAGCTTGCTAATGGTGACACCGGAGTTTACACAGGCACTTTCAAGTCAAAGTGGATGAAGAACGGTAGTGGAAATTGGTTGCTCGCCAGCATGTACACCAAACCATCAAAACCGAAGGCAACATTGAAGTCTGTATTACTTCGCCAGCTGAAAACAACGCACACTCAAAAAGATTGGTTTGTACCAGCTAACATTGCGGTTGAAGGTCTCACAGCAAAGCAGGCCATGTGGAAAGACGGGAGTGGAAATCATTCTGCCGGCCAGCTTGCATTCCACTTGGTGTATTGGAATGAGCGCCTGCTAAAACAATTTTTGAATGAGCCCGTAGAAAAATTTGATGGCAACAACGAAGAAACATTCGATCGCTTCGATGAAAAGCAATGGAACGATATAGTGAAAAAATTAGACGATGTATTGCTACGCTGGGAAACAGCAATCAAAAATGCGAGTGATGAAAAAATTAATGATTGGCAAGAAAATATTGCCAACATGAATACGCACAATGCCTATCACATAGGACAAATTATTTTCCTTCGGAAATTACAAGGAAGTTGGAATCCGGAAAAAGGCGTAAAATAATCTTAACCTTCGCGTTCTTTTTTTATTTCTTCTGAATTCAAAGCAGGTGCATCAGCCTTGATAAAAGCGTGAAAGACAAAAGTGATTAACAAGCCTATCACACAACCTGTAATTACAGCTCCCACTCGATTAATCGCAGATGTCCAAATTGTTTGATCTTCTTGGCGCAAAAGAATAATAATAACTGCGGCAAGCGTTGATCGCGCAGCTGCATTTAATTTAAATCGATCACAAATAAACAATCCCAACGCTGCACCGACTGCAATGTTCCATGGCCACGGAATTTGTGAAAGCAACATCGCCACACCAACGGTGGCTCCAACCAGATTTGCTTTTATTCGCGTGAGCGAAAGTTCAATGGCATCCTTCCCCTCGGGTGAGAGAACCAAAACAACCGATATCAAACTCCAAGGGTAATCAATCCACTGACTGAAAAAAATAGAAAGCAATGAACACAACAACACACCAAGCACGCATTTGGCAATATAGACAAGCAGCATTTTCCCTTGACTCACAAAAAATCTTTTTTCAAAGATCAGGATTCTTTCGAGTCATCAAAATAGCCTCGTGTAACAACTTTGGCCGAAAAGAAATTTAAGAAGACAACAACGAACATCAAGAAAATGATGGATTGGCAACTCACAATAAATTTTCCCATCCCCGTCACCGGAAAAAAATCGCCAAACCCGATCGAGGCTGAAGTAGTAAAGCTAAAATAGATCGGGTCATACCATGCTTTGAACGGTTGATTCAGAAAATTATTGAGCGAATAGATTACTGAAAAGTCTAGAATAATTTCGATGTAATTGAAGAAAAGCATCAGCATCGACCTTCGGTACGAACGAGGCCGCGCTAAGCTGTCGGAGGCAAAAACCAACGTGGGCACATAAAGGATCGTTTCAGCCATAAACCAAATCAAAATGGCAAAGAGGATTTTGCTGTGGCCAAGCTCCCAGTAAATTAAAGCGAATGGAAAAAAAACTTTGAGCAGTATAAAAAAATCAACGGCCAGATCTTGATAGGCATGCCCTCTCTTTCCAGCAATTTGCTTGATGTACAAGCCCAGAAAGAAAAAGGGGGATGCAGCCAAAAACAAACGAAATAGTTTTTCAATACCTAAGTCATTGTCGTGGGCATTGTTCCAAATGGCTTTAATGTTTTTGATTCTGCTCCCGATGGCGCTGACGGGTTTCATCGAGGGAGATGAGCCAAGCAAAAGTTTTTTGAAAAAAACAGTCATGAATTTTGAAACAACTGTCCCTAAATTATCACAATTAATAATGTAATACGAGTGTTCATTTCTGACCAGCATCATGTTCAGTTATGAATTTTCTCAGAAGCAAAAACCCTTTAGCCCTAAGCTAATTCAGCTTTTATGATTTGGTCACAAATTTGATATTGCATCCTTCTAAAAGAAAACCCGAATGAGAACTTTAATCACATTACTTCTTTGGTGCATCTTGTTTGTGTTGTGTTGGCCATTGGCGCTGGCAATACTCGTTTTACTTCCCCTCCTTTGGCTTATCCTTTTGCCCTTCAGAATTATTGGATTTTCA
>DPLR01000630.1 GCA_003541895.1 Cytophagales bacterium
CACCAAAGACATATCCCTTGCTTGTTGTTATGTCTCCCGTTTTTTCGCCCTGCTGGCCAACTGCATACCATTCCCAGCTAAATTTTTCATGCCTTGGCATAGCACATTCTATGACGGCCTCATTGAAACCACCGGCAATACCAACGCTGGGATTTTGATTCATGTAGGTAACGGCTACAGTGAGATAATCAGGTGCTAACCAATTATCGTCATCACAAAAAACAAGTAAGGGAGAATTTGAATTTGCTATCCCCTGTTCCCTGGCGAATGACAAGCCAGGTCTCTTTTCCTGAACAATTTTAAGCGTAACATCAGTAGATAATTCGGACCAGGCTGATTTCGATAGTGCAACCGTGCCATCGGTGCAATTATTGTCAACAAGAATCACTTCCCAATCGCCACTAAAATCCTGTCTTGCCAAATGTTCAAGTGTGCGGATTATATTTTTTTCACTGTTATAACAACAGATTATTACTGATATTTTCAAATTTTTCTTCACACCACCAAATTGCCCATTCGAGGATTTGCCTTACAAAATAGCAGCAATAATTTTCTTAAGATTCCCAGCAAATAAACGCAAATGACTCATTCCTCCATAGCGGAGAAAAAAAACATTATACCTAAGTGCAATGGAAAATTGGCCACTCTTAAATGAGTAGTCAACTATTTTATGAAGTGATTTTAATAGCAAGCGAATCATCTTTTTTTTCTCGGCTACGTTTCTTTCATAAAGAATTTTCCAAAATTTAAAATGTTGCTGATATGCTTTCGCTAGTCCCTCATTGGTATTTGTCAAGCGACTATAAGCGCCTGTATGATGAACACGATAAACACCCATTGTCTCGTTGATATATTTAATTTTACCAGAACGGGCGGCAATAATATGTAATCCGTAGTCACCGAAAGGAAGTCTAGTAAACCAGGGTGGAAGCACAATTGCGTTTCTCCTATACACTACAGAACAAGTGGGGATATAATTATTCCCCTCAAATAATTCATCCAATTCACTTATTCCTTTAAAGTTGGTTCCAAGAAAATCTATAATAGATTCTGTAAATGAATTATGAACCTTAACATTATGAAAACAAATGCTAAGTTTGGAATCAGCCTCTAGAAGATCTACTTGCTTTTGGAGTTTCAATGGATCCGTCCAATAATCATCACCGTCAAGTAAGGCAATATATTTTCCTGTACAATTTTCAATAATATTTCTAAAATTATACAGCCGACCCAATTCTTGTCGCTTTCTCCAATAAGAATCTCCCACTCCCCTTTCCAGAATCTTAATATGAATTTTGTCTGTACTTGAATATGATTTCAGTATTTCGAGCGTTCGATCAGTTGAAAAATCATCACCTATTACTACCTCAACGAAAAAATCAGTTTGTTGCATTAAGATACTCTCAATAGCATTACCGATGTATTCTTCCTGGTTAAAGGTCATTAATCTAACACTCACTGTATAATTCATGACAGCGAATAATTGAACTTTAGTAATGTCTTTTCAGCGATTGAATTAAAAAGCTCAATCTCATCTTTTCGCAAACAAGACCTGAATCGTGATATTCTTTGAGGATCAGGGTTTTCAAGTGTCTTCTTTTTCCAATCCATGGTTTGCACAGGTTCATTGTGATTCCTTGCATCATTATAGCTGAGCATTTCTCTATGAAAAGGTATGTCAAGAAACAATGAAACCTCCCTTAAGACGCTTTCGGTTTTCAAAATCAAATCTTCATACTTAATTGTTTTGCCAGACCTTGCAGAAAAAGAAGAAATGAAACTTGCAATAGCCTCATTATTGTCACGCCATTCTACTGCTATCTCATTGATTTTGTTCGAAAGATTAGGCTTATAGACTGAATTTGAAGACATGTTCTTTAAATCAATATAAGAACATGCCACGTCTCGGCCGTCACGGATTAAATGAATATAAACCGCGTCAGGCCAAATTCTTCTTAAGTCATTTAAATAATTTATGTAGTAATTATTTTTATCAGCTATAACGGATGGATTCTTACCATTCATCATTCCATAAAATACATAAACCAATGTGACCAGATCATTGTAAGAATCGGGACGTTGTTTAAAGAGAAAATCGGCCAGTTTGGGAAAACTAATATTCCATGTTTCAATTTTCTTTGAGTTGCTCAAATCCGTGATGTACCGCTCAAGATCTGCCTCCGAATTATTATTCCATTTCCAGTCCTGATATTTTGGATACCACCAATGCAGAAATCCGCACTCAGGTGGTGAAACAATATTGGGATGTGAATTCAACATTAACCTGAATAGTGATGTTCCCGATCGTGGATTTCCTAAAATAAAAACCTTCCTCAAGCGTGTACTACAGTTTTAACAATTTCAGCGATTCTATTCTGATCTTCTTCCATCAATTCAAAATAAACTGGCAAACACAAAATTCTGGAGGAAATGTCATCCGCGACCGGAGTCGGAGACGTGCTTATATAGTTCAATCGCGAAAGTGACGGGTAAAAATAACGTCTTGGAAAAATATCGGCTGCCTCTAATTTATTTTTCACTTTTAGTGTTAACTCTTCAGTTGAAAATACAACTGGATAGTAGGCATAATTAAATGTGCAGTGTTCTTGAATTTTTATTCGCTGAATATCTAACCCATAAAATAAGCTATCATAAATTAGGCTCTGTTCCCTACGTCTAGCCAATATGTCATCAATATACTTTAGGTTGCACAACCCCATGGCGGCATGAAACTCTGAGTTTTTGCCGTTGATGCCTACGCCATTGAATTTTTCAGGGCCATCATGACCAAAATTGCGCATATATGCCATTTTCTTAAGGAGACTGGATTCTTTCGTAAAAACAGCACCACCTTCAACTGTATGAAAAAGCTTTGTTGCATGAAAACTCGTTGTGCTAACGTCACCAAAATCAAATACTGATTTTCCTTTATACGAAGTACCGAAACAATGAGCCGCATCATAGATCACTTTCAGATGATGCCTTTTAGCAATTGCATCGATGGCATCAATATCACACGCATTGCCAAAGCAGTGCGTAGCTAAGATGGCGGAGGTAGCGGGTGTGATGGCTGCTTCAATCATGCCCGCGTCAATGTTAAACGTTTGAGGAACAATATCTACGAAAACCGGTTCACATCCTTCCCATACAATGCTGCTCGTAGTAGCAACGTAAGAAAAAGGTGTGGTGATGATTTGCCCTTTCAAGCCCAATGCTTTTATGGCCAGTTGAATAGCTATTGTTCCGTTAGAAACGTAAAGCAAATGTTTTAAGCCGAGATAATTTTTCAACTGCAACTCCAGTTCATTTACCAGCGGCCCGTTGTTGGTGAGCCAGTTGCGTTGCCAGATACCTTTCAGGTAAGCTTCATATTCTTCCTGCGGTGGTAAAAAAGGTTTAGTGACGGGAATCATAATTCTTAGAGAGACGCAAAAAGTATTGTCTCCTCCGCAAAGATTTTATAGTGCCCCAAGTAAAACTTATAACCAAGATCTAAGTTTGAAATCCATTTTGGAATATTAACAATGTCATCCATGCTATGATAGATAGCAATCGCCAAAGTCGGCTTAAATTTCCGAATTGTTTTTTCTGCACCTCTAAGTGCACCCTGTTCAGCGCCTTCTATGTCCATCTTGATAA
>DPLR01000571.1 GCA_003541895.1 Cytophagales bacterium
TTTACGTTCCTGCCGATGACTTGACTGACCCAGCTCCGGCTACAACATTCGCTCACTTGGATGCGACCACTGTGTTGAGCCGTAAAATTGCTGAATTAGGTATTTACCCTGCGGTAGATCCATTGGATTCTACTTCACGTATTTTGCGTGCCGATATTGTTGGTGACGATCATTACAATTGCGCTCAGCGTGTGAAATTAATCCTTCAGCGTTACAAAGAATTGCAAGACATCATCGCGATTTTGGGTATGGATGAATTGAGCGATGAAGATAAATTGACTGTGTCACGTGCGAGACGTGTACAACGTTTCTTGTCACAGCCATTCCACGTGGCCGAAGCCTTCACAGGTTTGAAAGGTGCGTTGGTTGACATTAAAGATACCATCAAAGGCTTCAACATGATCATGGATGGAGAAGTTGACCACTTACCTGAAATGGCGTTTAACCTCGTGGGTAGCATTGAAGAAGCAATCGCTAAAGGCGAGAAGATGATGGCAGAAGCGAACCGATAATTTGAAAATAAAATAATTTGAAGATTTGAAAATTGAACTCAAAGTCAACTTCAAATCTTCATAATTTTCAAATTAGTTAATTTTCAAATTTTCAAATTAGCGTCATGTACCTAGAAATAATTACACCAGAAAAAAAGGTTTTTGAAGGAGAAGTTTCTATCGCCACTTTTCCTGGATCTGACGGATCCTTTCAGGTATTGAAAGATCACGCCCCACTGGTGTCATTGCTGAAAGACGGCCAAGTAATTTACAAAACAAGCGAAGCAACCCAGCAAGTAACCATTACAGGTGGCGTTGTTGAAGTTCTGAAAAACAAAGTGATCGTTTTGGCGGACGGCATTGTCTATTGATGTTTTTTGTAAGTAGGTTCCAAAATTCTATTGTCGAATTTTCCTGCATTTCTTGAGAAGGTTGATCATTCCGCACTTGATCAGTTGAATCAATCAAGTATGCCTTTCATTAAGAAAATCTAATATCTGGTGCATCCTTAAGGTTTGCTAAATACCTTTTAAAAATTGATCAGCAAGTAGTGAGCAATCCCTTAACTTTAGGATTCCTTCCAATGCTAAAGGAATCAAGTAATGAAGCCGTATCTAGTTTTGATGATTATTTTTTTGATGGTGAACATCAAAACGATTTCAGCACAATCCGTTGAAAACGATTTGTTACTGTTGAGCCAAAATCAAAAGTCGAACGAGGCCACACCAACTAAAAGAAATAAAACCAAGAACCCGCTATCGATAGGCTTTCAATTGGGAATCAAACTCTATCAAAAAGTAATTAGCGAACAGTTAGCAACCAGTTGCGCTTTTGAATTGACCTGTTCACGTTTTAGTAGCGCTATGGTGCGTGAATATGGATTTGTCAAAGGATATTTTCTGACATTCGACCGATTGAATCGTTGTACACCCATTACCACAGAAGAGACTTATCCCATTCGGTTGAATCAGCAAAACAGAATTATTGAAACGCCTGCCGATTTCCATTTTCATTAGCTTGAAGGCGCTCATTCAAATTTTGATTTTTTTTATTGGCTTTACATCTGCGATAGATGTTCACGGCCAAACTGTATCGCGCGAACTAAACTTTGCCAAATACCTCATGGCAAAAAAGAATTATGATGAGTCGGTCTTTGTTCTAAAAAAATTAAATACCTCTGCTACGCTTACTCCGATAGAAAGAGATAGCATTCATTTTCTTCTTGGCAATATTTATTACGATCAAAAGGATTTATCAAACTCGATCGAAAATTTTGATTTGGTCAGCGGGTTGTCGCATCGGTTAAAATCGGAAGCTGTCTTTTTTAGCTCTTTTAACAGCGCTTATTTAAAATCATATCCAGAAGCGAAAAGAAAATTGCTTTTGTATGCTGCCATTGATAGTTCTGAATTACAACTTAAACATTTGGAATTGGCCGGTGTTTCTCTTTTGCAAAGAGATTTAAAGCGATTTGATTCACTATCAAAATTTTTTACTCCCATCAATTATTTAACCGATCTTCAGGAAAAGCAAATGCAAGAACGGTCTAATCAAATTCTGCACATGCAAAAGAAATCTCCATTGGTGGCCGCCATGCTTTCGGCCATTTTACCTGGTGCTGGTAAATTTTATGCAGGCAACAAAGGTCAGGGTATGTACACCTTATTGATTTCAACGATCGTGGGCTTACAAACTTGGGAAGCTTATAAAAAAGATGGCCCTTCAAGTTTTCGGTTTATTGCCTACGGAACTATTTTCACTTCTATTTACATCGGCAATATTTGGGGAAGCACTTTTGCTGTGAAACTCAAGCGAGATCAATTTAATGAAACTATTAATGATCAGATTTTATTTGATATGCACATTCCTCTGCGCACCCTTTTTCATTGATGCGCAATCATTGATGGAGGCCGACAGCTTGTTTAGCCAAGGAGAATATCTTTCTGCTCGGGTAGCTTACGAACGTCTCATTTTCAATGGCTACCCCGACACAAACAGTTTATTGTTGAAAAAATCGTATTGCCTAAAGGCCGAAGGCAAATTTGAAGAAGCTTACAATACCTTACTAAGTGCTGATTTTTTTCAAGAGCCTGATAGCTTGAAAACCAAACTTTACTATGAATCGGTGCTCAATTCTTTTCTGATGGGTAAGTATGATTTATCGTACAATAAAATCCAAGAGTTGCATAATTATTTGCCAGCGGTTTCAATGCCCATGATTGATTTACTAGAGATTTTAAACTTGAACAATCAACACAAATTGAAAGAAGCAGAAGAGAAATTCAAGCAATTCGTTTCAAAATATCAGTTGTCAGATCAAATGGATATTTACCGTCAGAAAAAATTCACAAAGCTAAGAAACCCAGAAAAGGCAGAATCTATATCACACTTTCTTCCTGGAATAGGCCAATGGTATGCGGGTTATCCCGTGCGAGGAATTACTTCAGGATTAATTCAAACCGGGTTGTTGACTTTCACTGCGTACAGTTTTTTAAATGGTTACTATTTCGGTGGAGCGTTTACCGGAATGGGTACGTTTTATAAGTTCAACAATGGAGGAGCAAGGCATGCGCACTACCTTGCTGAAAAGAAAAATCGCAAGACAATTGATCGATTGAATGAAGAAATAAAAAAAATTGGAGCTGCGGCAATAAGAAAAAAAGTATAACTAAACTTACAAACTAATAAAGAAGGAGTGAATCGATTGGTCATTACGTTAGCATTCATCTGTTTGAATTTTG
>DPLR01000289.1 GCA_003541895.1 Cytophagales bacterium
AAAATCCAAACAAAAGCAACATCGCCTTTCTGAAATCCAACCGTGCATAGGTAAAAAGGATTACGATTGAGCCAACCAAGAAAACCGCATAACTAAAAACGAACAGAGAGGCTAAGCCCAAGTAAAATCCAATGCTGAGAATCGTATCATCGCGCTGAGCCTTGAATTCAATTTCCTTGAAGAGACTGTTCAGAGCAAACAGCAAACAGGTAGAGCCAAATAATTCGTTCGAAGCCGAAAGAACATCAAACGAAAAAAAGCAGAGCACGCCAAAAACCAACGCGGGGAAATAATTGCTTTCGTTATAGGCTTTGTTCCGGATTAGTATTATCGAAAAAAAACTCGCTTGAAAAAATAGAATAAATAAAGCAACAAGGTGTCTCGCTGTTAACGACCGACTAAAAATTAACTCAATCCACCGATGAAACTGAGCTGCAAGCCAAGGCGTGTTATCAATTAACTTGATGTACATCTCCTTACCTTCATTGAGAGCCTCGCCTATAACAATTGACTTCAACTCTGGCAGGGTCACGGGTGGTGCTATTACAAGTATAGGCAGTGCCATGATTATCATCATGAGCAAAACGCCAAGCAACCGATACGGATCATTTAAACGAAAAAAGCGGAGCACTCTGTTTTATTAAAATGCAAATAAATCAAAATTTTGGTTAGCGATAAATGCTGTACGGGGTTTTGTATCTTTACACCATGAGCGTACGACAACAGAAATACGGGCGGCTGATCCAAAAAGAACTGAGTGATATTTTTTTAAAGGATAAACGAAGCATTCTTGAAAATACCTTCGTTACCATTGCAGAAGTACGGATGAGCCCCGACTTAAGTGTAGCAAAAGTTTATTTGAGCATGACCTTGGCCAAAAATAAAAATTCTCTTTTGGCAAGCATTAATGCGCACAAAAGTGAAATAAGAAAAGCATTGGGCGATCGCATCCGCAATCAGGCACGGATTGTGCCAGAACTTGTCTTCATTATTGATGAAGTAGAGGAAAATGCCCAACGAATTGAAGACTTGCTGAAAAGCCTCAATATCCCCAAAGAAGAAAAATAATTTTATCGATTGATGAACCTGCCGCTCTTCATTGCACGAAGATATTTTTTGTCGAAGCGGAAAGTCAATTTCATTAATATCATTTCAGTTCTGTCAATGATTGGTGTGGCCTTTTCCACGGCTGCGTTGGTTATTGTTCTTTCCGTTTTCAATGGGCTTGAAGGATTGCTCCGAAGTTTGAACAACGCGTTCGATCCGGAAATTAAAATTGAGGCTGCCCAGGGAAAATCATTCGTTGTGAACGATTCTCTTCTGAATCAAATCAAATCAGTCAAAAACGTTGAAGTTGTAACTGAGGTAATTGAAGACTACGCGTACATCCGCTACCGCGATGCCGATATGGTGGTGACTATGAAAGGAGTCGGGGATAATTTTGTAGATCAGCATCGGCTCGATAATAGTATTGTTGGTGGTGAATTGAAACTGAAAGATTCAACAGGCAATTATGCAATTGTCGGCCGGGGAGTGAAGTACGCGCTCTCTATTTCGGTGGAAGAGTCCATCTATCCGCTCCAAGTTTTTTATATCAAGAATGTAAAGTCGTCCGTAATTGATCCATCCAAATTATACAGTGCACGAAATGTGATGCCCGGTGGCGTTTTCTCCATCGAAAAAAATGTAGACGAGAATAACATTTTCCTTCCGTTGGATTTAGTTGCCGATCTTATGGATTACGGAAACAAACGCACTTCTCTTGAAATAAAAACGGTTGAAGGGTCAAGCGTTTCATCTGTGAAAGAAGACATTCAAAAAGTTATCGGGCAAAAATTCAAAGTGCTTACCAATGATGAGCAGCATCAAGACATTTACCGATTGCTCAAACTCGAAAAATTATTCACGTTTATTTCACTCACGCTTTTAATTTTAGTTGCCTCTATCAATATTTTCTTTTCGTTGATGATGCTCGCCATCGACAAAAAGAAAGATGTCTCTGTACTGACTGCGCTCGGGTCTTCGTCTGGTTTGATCCAGAAAATATTTTTGGCTGAAGGCGCATTGATTGCGTTCAGCGGAGCTTTGTTCGGTTTACTTCTAGGCGGAATTGTTTGTTGGGCTCAGCAACAATTTGGATTGGTGGGCATGGGCATGGACAGCTCTATCGTTAATAGTTATCCCGTTGAAATGCGGATACAAGATTTTCTTTCGGTGAGTGTGGTTATAGTGGCGATCACTTTGGTAATTTCAATTTACCCTTCTTCGCTCGCGTCAAAATCGTATTCGGTGCAGCACCTGTAAAAATTATTTCTGGCCTTCGGCCATCTTCTCTGCGGTCTCTGCAATTTTCAGTTGCTCTATAAAATCATCGACTTCTCCATTCATAATGGCCGGAAGGTTGTGTTGTGTGTAACCAATGCGATGGTCCGTAACCCGGCTTTGCGGATAATTGTACGTTCTGATTTTTTCAGACCGATCGCCACTACGCACTTGGCTCCTACGCGAGGCTCCGATTTCAGCCTGTTGCTTCTCTACTTCCATTTCATACAATTTTGTTCGAAGCATCTGTAATGCTCGCTCGCGGTTGCCATGTTGAGAGCGTTCTACTTGGCACGTGATCACGATTCCTGTTGGCTTGTGCGTGAGCTGCACTTTGGTTTCAACCTTGTTTACGTTCTGGCCACCCGCACCGCTCGATCGTGCGGTCTGAAATTCAAGATCGGCCGGATTCAATTCAACATCAACTTCTTCAGCTTCGGGCAAAACCACAACCGAAGCTGCCGAGTTATGCACGCGCCCTTGTTGTTCGGTTTCAGGCACGCGCTGCACGCGGTGCACACCCGACTCGTATTTCAACAAACCATAGGCACCTTCACCTTCAACACTTGTAATCACTTCTTTGTAACCGCCAGCGGTACCTTCGGTTACGTCCATTACTAAGAATTTGAATCCCCTGCGTTCGCAGAAGCGCTGATACATGCGCCAAAGGTCTCCGGCAAAAATCGCTGCTTCATCTCCACCGGTTCCCGCCCGAATTTCAAGAATGGCATTCTTTTCATCGTTTGGATCTTTTGGCATCAATAGTTCTTTGATTTCATTTTCAAGGGCATCGCGCTTGGGCTCGAGTTCATCAATTTCCATTTTGGCCAGTTCGCGCAGCTCGGCATCTTTTTCTTTTTGCAGCACTTCTTTGGCGTGTTTAATTCCATCCAACGAAGCTTGATATTGATCGTACTTTATAACGACTTTCTCAAGATCGCGATACTCTTTGCTGAGCTGCTGAAATCGCTTCTGATCCTTCATTGTTTCTGGCTGAACCAACAGCAATCCAACTTCTTCAAAGCGATTTTTTATTTCAACTAATTTTTCAATCATAATTCAATCCCGATTTTTTCGGGAGCGCAAATTTAACAAATCATTTTTTGGGCACTGTTCAATCTTGTAAAAAGAGGTGTTCACTTTTCAACAGCTGGAACAAGTCAATCGCGTTTTCATTCGAATTTTAAAGGCTTGATAACTGCTGAACGATTTTTGCAGCTCTCGGTAATAAAAATGATATGGCAAAAGGCTGCTTGTTTCTTATGCTCGGCTTCATGGCATTGTTGGCTATCCCCATTTGCATTGGCGTAGCCGGAGGAGTTTTTGGTTTGCTTGCCGGATTGATCGGAGGGATTTTCGGATTAGTCTTTGGTGTCCTTGGCGGGATCGTTGAAATTATCGCCTCCATTTTCAAAGGCATCTTCCACTTGTTTTTTGGGTGGCACAATGATTTTGGCTTTCATCATCATTGGCATTTCAATGGCTACATTTTTGCCGCTTCAGTTGTGCTGATCATTGTTATCGTCACACGCAAAAAGAATTAATTCAAAATCCGCAGTTCTTGCTTCAGTGAAAGAATGTGATTCTTTAATGCATCCTGCCACGTTTCATCGGCATCCCACTTTGAGCCCAGAAAAATATTTCCGTATTCGTTGTTCTTGAAATAGAATTTATAAATCATCTTTTTAGATCGAATCGTTTTGATTTTCGGTTCATTGTTCTCGAAATAATTGGTGGAAAGAGAACTTGCTGTCTGCGAAATGTCATAACCCAAGATATCGCGGGCAACATCTCCGCGCGTGTGAACAAAGCGAAGTACAAACCGATATCCTTTGGCGTCCAGTTCAGATTCTTTCAAGGTTGGGTCGACCAGATCATATTTCATCGGATAAATTTCTTCCAACAACTTTTTGAGCTGTTCGTCATCGGCTTCATTTCCAAAACGTGGAATTGCCACCTTGGATGTGCGGATGTCCATCGAAAATTTTTCATCTCGCTTTCCTAAAAAGAAATTCAATGAAATACCCGTCTCGGGCAAATCGCTGATGAGAAAGTTGGCTTTCTTTTCAGAGCTTACCGCAAACCGATAAACGGTGCGAAGCAACTCAGCCAACGAAGCATTGCTCTGCTTCCACGACACATGTTCTTTGTCGGCAAATGTTTTTGTTCCGTTGTATTCGGTAAAGATAATTTGATAAAGCCCGTCAATTTTTTGCAAAAGGATCAGGTATTTAATCACTCGCTTGCTGAAATAGTTGGAGTAAATACGCGATGGATCTGCTCCCGACAAAACGTAATCAACATCAAAGTAGCCAACGGCATCAATTCCGGCTTGCTGAAAATATTTTTGAACTTGCTGCAGTTCGGTTTGCGTAAAAGCATATTCATAAAGAACCACCGACCGCTGCGAAAGGATTCCCTGCGGCAGCGACAAACCGTAATTAAGCGTAGACGTGAAATTACTTTCTTCGCTTGAGGGCTGAGCAAACGAAGCTGAAAACACCAACGAAAAAAATACGGCTATTCGGAACACAAAAAATTTATTTTTAAAAACGGAGTTGCTCATAAGTTATTGTCAACCACGAATTGCTTACGAACTATAAATTATTGTTAGTAGTATCGGTACAGTAATAATGATTGAGATTATCAAAGGAATCCAAATTGGCTTCGCTCTATATTTGATTTCTTTCCCGATAAACTTATCCCAGAAAGTAGTTGTTAATCCCAACCCACCAGCAATGTTAAGCAGATACGTCCAAAATATATTTGATGGCATCAAATTAACAATAAAGGCAGTCAGTGCTGTATATATGATACCGAAGACTATAACTATCAACTTCCTTTTTGTATCGTTAATGTTAAACGATAAAAGAACGGCCCCAAAAATCACACTGAATAATATGGAAAAAACCCTTATCGCTCCTTTAGAATATAGCAATGGTGCGCTAGTATCTGTGACAATATCTTTCTTCCAGGAGTTTGAGACAAACAACCCATCATCATCACTCTCTGCTTTTTTTCTAGTTT
>DPLR01000137.1:0-377 GCA_003541895.1 Cytophagales bacterium
AAATCTTACCAAGATTGACAAATGGTTTTTAGAACAAATTTGGGAGTTGATTGAGTTAGAAAAGGAAATTGAGAGGCACGACTTGCTTTCAATTCCTGTTGAACTTATGCGCACCGCAAAAGAAAAAGGTTATGCCGACCGACAGATCGCGCACTTGATAGGCTGCCTTGAAAGTGAAGTTCATCAGAAGCGTAGACAGATGGGCATCAACCGTGTGTACAAATTAGTTGACACGTGTGCCGCAGAGTTTGAAGCAAAAACTCCGTATTACTATTCAACCTTTGATAGTGAAAACGAATCGACTGTTTCGAATAGAAAAAAAGTAATTGTGCTCGGCTCAGGCCCTAATCGCATTGGTCAGGGAATTGAATTCGATT
>DPLR01000137.1:596-13303 GCA_003541895.1 Cytophagales bacterium
ATTGGTCAGGGAATTGAATTCGATTACTCGTGCGTGCATGGAGTTTTGGCGGCAAAAGAAATGGGTTACGAAACCATCATGATCAATTGTAACCCTGAAACCGTTTCTACCGATTTTGATATTGCCGACAAACTTTATTTTGAACCCGTTTTCTGGGAACATCTTTGGGATATCATTCAACACGAAAAACCCGAAGGTGTAATTGTTCAGCTGGGTGGACAAACGGCACTTAAGCTGGCACAGAAACTTCAGAAGTATGGAATAAAAATCATGGGCACTTCTTTTGAGGCGCTTGACCTTGCTGAAGATCGCGGAAGCTTTTCATCGCTGTTGAAAGAATTGAATATTCCTTATCCAGAGTTTGGCGTTGCCACTGACGCAGACGAAGCGCTTGAAGTTTCTAAAACCATTGGCTTCCCTCTGCTGGTGCGGCCATCGTACGTGTTGGGTGGACAGAGCATGAAGATTGTGATCAATGAAAAAGAATTGGAGAATCACATCATCGATATTTGGAAACACCTGCCTGAGAATAAAGTTTTGTTAGATCATTTTTTGGATGGAGCGATAGAAGCCGAAGCCGATGCGATCTGCGATGGCGAAGATGTTTATATCATCGGTATCATGCAGCACATCGAGCCGGCCGGAATTCACTCAGGCGATTCTTACGCGGTGTTGCCTCCGTACAATCTTGGCGATTTCGTGATTAAGCAAATCGAAAATTATACCAAGCGAATTGCCGTGGCACTAAAAACCATTGGGTTGATCAACATTCAGTTTGCCATTAAGAATGATAAGGTTTACATCATCGAGGCAAATCCGCGCGCTTCACGCACCGTGCCGTTCATTTGTAAAGCTTACGATGAACCGTATGTGAATTATGCCACGAAGATTATGTTGGGCGAAAAGAAAGTAAGAGATTTCAATTTCAACCCAACTAAAAAGGGATACGCAATTAAAGTGCCCGTATTTTCATACAGCAAATTCCCTGAAGTGAAAAAGGAACTTGGCCCTGAAATGAAATCAACGGGTGAAGCCATCTACTTCATTGATGATTTAATGGACGACTATTTTCTGAATATCTATTCTGAAAGGAATTTGTATTTGAGCAGGTAGTGCGTTAACTTTTCTGTTCCATCAAAAAGAATAGAAAATGAAAAATACGTTGCTTCTTGTTTGTCTTGTTGTTTTGACAAGAATTGGTTTTGCTCAAAGCACTCAATTTGATTTTACATTCAATCATCAAGCACTTTCGGTAAAAGATGTGAATCGCTCAGTAGAGTTTTATCAAAAAACTTTTCAGTTGCAAGAAATCACCAACCGCACTAAAAACGAAAACATACGATGGATGTCATTAGGTGAAGGCAAAGAACTTCACCTGATTTCAAATGTGAAAGGGCCTGTAAAAATAAACAAGGCGGTACACCTTGCTATTACAACGCAACACCTTGATGAGTTTATCAAATGGCTTGATGAAAGTAAAGTGGAGTACTCAGATTACCCTGGCACTCCACATAAAGTCAACGTTAGAGCTGACGGAGTGAAGCAAATTTATTTGCAAGACCCCGATGGTTATTGGATCGAAGTGAACAATGGTTATTCAGCAGCGCCATCCATTAAATAGCTTATCAAGAAACCAACTCCACGCTTCGCTTAATAAAATTAGTCAAGTCGGCTCCTGTGAGCATGCTTTGTGAAAGCAATGCTAAATCATACGCTTGCTTCGCGAGTTTTGATTTTTGCTCTTCGGTTTCTGCTTTCAATATTTTTTGAATGATCTGATGATTGCCGTTGATAGAAACATTGTAGCTATCGGGCATTGAACCCATAAAGCCCATGCCGCCACCACCTGTGCGTGCCATGTCTTTCATTCTGCGCATCCACTCGCTCATCGTAATGGTTACGGGCAGATCGTCTGGCGAAAGGGATTCAATCGCTACGGACATGCTTTTGTTATTGATAGAGCCTTCAAAAATGGTTTTCACTTTTTCCTCTTCTTCTTTGCTCAGCACACTATCGATCCTTTCATCTTTCGCGATTAGCTTGTCGATGATCTCGCTATCAACTCGCTTCAGTTGAGTCTTCTCGATTTTCTGTTCGAGGTTGCCAATGAAATGACTATCTATAATTCCATCAAGCACCAGCACATCGTAGGCTTTACCTTTCGCTGATTCAATAAACGCGTGTTGTTTAGCTTGATCGGTCGTATACAGATAAATTACGTTCTTGTCTTTGTCAGTTTGGTTGATCTTCACTTTGTCTTCGTATTCTTTTAACGTGAAGTAATGGCCATCCACATTTTTCAACAACGAAAACTCTTTTGCTTTGTCATAGAATTTTTCATCGCTGATCATCCCATAGCGAACAAACACACTGATGTCATCCCACTTCTTCTCAAATTCTTTGCGGTCTTTAATGAACAAGTCAACCAGTTTGTCGGCCACTTTTTTGGTGATGTGCTGACTGATTTTTTTCACGTTGGCATCGCTTTGCAAATAACTGCGCGACACGTTGAGCGGAATATCGGGCGAATCTAAAATTCCGTGCAATAGCATTAAGAAATCAGGAACAACATCTTTCACCTCATCAGTAATAAACACTTGACGTGAATAGAGTTGAATTTTATTTTTCTGAATTTCGAAATCGTTTTTGATTTTCGGAAAATACAAAACTCCGGTTAGGTTGAAAGGATAATCTACATTGAGATGAATCCAGAATAATGGGTCTTCAGAGAATGGATAAAGTTCTTTGTAAAACTTCAGGTAATCTTCATCTTTTAACTCGCTGGGCGCTTTCGTCCAGATTGGCGAAGTATTGTTGATGATCCGGTCTTTGGTTACGGTTTTGTATTGGGTCTTTCCGTCTTTATCCACGCCATCTTCAACGCTTTCATCTTTCGTTCCGAACTTAATTTCTACCGGAAGGAACTTGCAATATTTCTCGAGGATGCCTTTTAATCTCCATTCATCCAAAAATTCTTCTGAGTCTTTGTTGATGTGAAGAATAACATCGGTGCCTCTGGTATCTTTTTTGGCTGGGGTCAATTCAAATTCTGTTGAGCCATCGCACTCCCATCGGGCAGCTTCTGTATTTTCTTTGTACGACTTCGAAATCAATTCTACTTTATCGGCCACCATGAAAGCCGAATAGAAACCTAACCCAAATTTTCCGATGATATCTTTTGCATCGGCTTTGTCTTTGAATTTTTCAACAAACTCACTGGCGCCAGAAAACGCAATTTGATTAATGTATTTTTTAATTTCTTCGCCCGTCATGCCAAGACCCCTATCGCTTACGGTAATCGTCTTTTCTTTTTTATCGAAGCTCACTTCAATTTTCAGGTCGCCAAGTTCACCGGTAGCTTCGCCTAAGGCGGCAAGCTTCTTCAGCTTTTGAGTGGCATCAACTGCATTGCTGACCAATTCACGCAAAAATATTTCGTGGTCAGAGTAGAGGAATTTTTTGATTATCGGAAATATGTTCTCAGTGTGTATCGAGATGCTGCCTTTTTCTGCGGTTTGTGTCATACAAAATTGTTTTGAATGATAAGAAATTTGACCTTCCCATTAAACTCAAATATTATTCCACTCAAGTCTTTGTGACAGGATGGCAGAAAATATTTACTTTTCAGAAGCAGATTCGAGAGAAGAATCATTTCAAATCAAATGAAGAATTGTCAAAAGCTTTTGTTTATTCTTTTTGTTCTGGCTCAACCACTTTTTGCTCAGACTATTTCACTCAAACAGTCAGAAGATGCTCAGTCTTTGAAGGGCGACTGGGAATTTGTTTGGGACAAATTATTGACCCCTCAAGATTTTTCAAATGGGAGAAGTGGTTTAGTGAAGGTTCCTCATTCGTGGAAGAATAATGGGCATCCGCATTATGGAATCGGAACTTATCGAGTCAATGTTAGGCTTCAAAATAAGGTTTCGAATTACTCCATTTTGTTTCCGTTGGTTAATTCATCGGCCAAAATTTGGCTCAATAAAAAATTGATTGATGAGATTGGGGTCTGCTCTTCTGATCCAGAAAAGTACAAAGCCAAATTCACAGGACTTTTAATTGCAGTTCCTGCTGATACGACTCAACTCGAACTCGTTGTTCAAGTGGCCAATTATTCATATTCATTCGGAGGCCTTGTTCGAGCACCTTTGGTTGGACCAACTTCTGTTCTTGTACACGATTTAAATAAACGAAAAGGTCTTGAGAATTTTTTTGTAGGCAGCCTAATGGCCATGTTTATTTATCAGATCATTTTATTTTTTCTTTATCAGCGAGGCAAACCTTACTTGTATTTGGGTTTGATCTGTTTGATTGTTGCGCTTCGTGCAACTGTAACCCATGGCGGCTCATTTCTGATGCTCGATTTATTTCCTGACGTTTCGGTTGAGTTTTGGAAAAAGCTTGAGTTCTTTTCTGTTTATGCTGTCGTGGCAATTTTTCCGCTCTACTCCTATTACCTTTTTCCACAGCAAGCCTACAAAAAACCAATTCCAATTTTCGTTGTTGGCAGCATCGTGCTTTGTCTCATCGTCATCTTTTCTTCGCACTTGGTATACTATCTAGTGCTCGATGTTTGTCACATACTTTTGATAGGTGGTTTTATTTATTCTTTCGCTGTGATTTTCAGGGCTTGGCGCGCAGGAAATAAAGATGCCTCAATAATTTTATTAGGAGTGCTTGCCTCTTTTCCTTTTATCATTCTTGAAATTGCTCAAAATAGCCGAATCATTTATTTCGATGTTTCTTTTCCATATCTCGTTGAGATGGGCGTGCTCGTGTTTTTATTGTTTCAGGTTTATTTGTTGGCGAATCATTATGCTCTTGCGTACAGAAATCTCGAACAAGTAAACGCAGACCTTGAAGTTAAGGTAAAAACCCGAACACAGGAATTGACAAAAGCGAATCAAGTGCGAGAAAGATTGTTATCAATTTTATCGCATGACATGAAAGGCCCGCTCAACTCTTTGCGTGGAGTGTTGGATATTTATAGACAAGGTGGTTTTTCTGAAAGTGAATTGAAATCACTGACAGGAAACATTGAGGTGAATTTGAGTTCGACCTCTATGCTAATGGATAATATTTTATTGTGGACGTCCAGTCAGCTGAAGGGTGTAAAGACCAACTTTTCAAAATTTAATTTAAGACAATTGGTAGATGAACATTTCGCTATTTTCAAAGCAGCAGCTGAACGCAAAAATATTTCATTGATCAATTCTGTCCAAGAGATAGAGGTCGAATCAGACAAGCAAATCTTAAGTTTAGTTCTACGAAACTTAATCGCCAATGCAATCAAATTCTCATTTGAAAATGGGAAAATTGAAGTCTTATCCACTCGTGATGAAAATTATTTCATACTTCAGATTAAAGACAATGGAAAAGGTATGGAGCAGAAAATTGCAGAGTCGTTATTTCTTGCGGAGGACACCATTAGTATGGAGGGAACTCATTTAGAAAAAGGAACAGGGGTTGGATTAGCCCTGTGTTATGATTACTTGTGCTATGTAAATGGAGAAATTTCTGTGCAGAGTGAAGTAAACAAAGGATCCATTTTCACCATTCGGATACCTCTTAAAAGAACTAAACTTCCTCTAATGAAGTAGGTTGTTCGGCCTTCTGTCCTAAATCGATTTCTTCGCCATCTTTATTCAAAAAGTGAAACTCCGTTATACCAAGTGAACTGTCTTTAACCATGTCCACCCAGCGCTTGTATTTGAAAAACAACTTTACTCGTTTTGAAATGAAGCCCTTGGTGTAATAAGCATACAAGAATGGGTGCAATGAGAGTACCAATTTTTTCTCGTTCTGCTTTTCAAATAAATGTTGGATGTTGCTTTCAATCTGATCGGTTACCAAGATCGAAGCATTGATTTTTCCTGTGCCATTGCATGTAGGGCAAACTTCGCGCGTTACAATATTCATCTGCGGGCGAACTCGCTCGCGCGTGATTTGCATCAGCCCAAATTTTGAAAGTGGAAGAACGGTGTGCTTGGCGCGATCACTTTCCATTTCGTCTTTCATCTTTTGAGAGATGAGCTTTTTGTTTTCAGGATTTCGCATGTCGATGAAATCCACAACCACTATTCCGCCCATATCGCGCAAACGTAACTGACGCGCAACTTCACGAACGGCCTCGAGATTTACAGACAATGCCGTTGTCTCCTGGTTTTCTTCGCGGTTACTTTTGTTACCGCTGTTCACATCGATTACATGAAGTGCCTCGGTGTGTTCGATGATGAGATAACCGCCACCTCGCAAACTAACAGTTTGACCAAACGCAGCCTTAATCTGCCGCTCCACACCATAATGTTCAAACAACTTGAGCTTGCCTGTGTAAAGCTTTGCAATCTTTTCTTTCTCGGGGGCAATTTGATGAATGTAACTCTTTACTTCATCGAATATTTTTTTGTCGTCAACCCAAACGCTGTCGAACGACTCGTTCAGGACATCGCGCAAGATCGATGAGGCTTTGTTCAATTCGCCAATAACCTTGTCCCTTGGGTTTGCTGTAACCAAACGACTCATACCTTCTTCCCAGGTCTTAACCAGGTTGCGCAAGTCTTTGTCTAATTCAGCAACCTCTTTTCCTTCAGCCACGGTGCGAATAATCACCCCGAAATTTTCAGGCTTGATCGATTGGATGAGGCGTTGAAGTCTTTTGCGCTCATCGCTGCTTGAAATCCTTTTTGAAATGCTTACCCCGGATGAAAAGGGTACCAATACCAGATATCTTCCGGCAATGGACAACTCGCACGAAAGCCGCGGGCCTTTGGTAGAGATCGGTTCTTTTACTACCTGTACTGGTATGAGCTGACCTTTTGAAAGCTGTTGGGTTATTTTCCCGTGCTTGTCAATGTCTTTTTCAGTCTGGAATTTATCCAGTTTCCCACCAGTAATCTTCTTAGCGCGGACAAGCTTAGTGAATTTTTGTAGAGAGCTGAACTTGGCACCTAGATCAAGGTAATGCAGAAAGGCATCTTTCTCATACCCAATATCAATAAAGGCTGCGTTCAGACCAGGCACCACTTTTTTTACGGTGCCCACGTAAATATCACCAACTACAAACTTGCTGCCGTCTTGTTCTTCGTGAAATTCGGCAAGTTGCTTGTCCTTAAGAAGGGCTATGCGACATCCGTTCTGAGTAGCGCTTATGATTAGCTCATTACTCAAAACTTAAATGTTTATGTTTTAAAATTCTTCTTAATGGAAGAGGCTGTTATTTTTTCTTATGTCTGTTCTTTCTCAAACGCTTTTTGCGCTTGTGAGTAGCCATTTTGTGCTTCTTCCTTTTTTTTCCACTTGGCATAATGGGTTTTAATTTAGTCCCGCAACTGCGGGATGGTTAAACAATAATTTTATTTTAAGTCTCTTAAATAAGAATCCACTTGCGCTTGCACGGCCGGATCCTTATCCATTTTTTTTACACTTTCAAATTGCGACTGCGCCTCTTTCTTCTGACCGTTATTAAGGTAAGCTACTCCTAATAACATCTGACCTTGTACATGTTTAGGATTTACCTCAATCAGTTGTTTTAACCAATCAATCGCTTTGCTATTTTGGCCTGACTGAACAGAAAGCATTCCCATATTAAACAAAGCCAATTCGTTTTTCGGATCTTCAGCAAGAACTTCTTTGAGCTGGCGAATGCCCTGCATCGGCCCGCCCGTGCTTAAGTACGTCATTGCCATCTTAATTCTGGCTTCGTAGTTCTTTGAATTCGCCTCAACAACTTTTGCTAAATACTCGCGCGTCTTTTCAGCCAGCATCTTTTGCTTTTGAGCATCCATGGCAAAAGTGTAGGCTTGGTAATAGCTGTTGCCTGCTTTCAAAAAACTCTCGGTTGTGTTAAAGAACGTTGCGGCCTTTTCTCCAAACCAGGCAGCGCTATCAAACTGACCTGCCTGAGTATAAAGGCTTTGTAAAGAGTCGGCAAAGATAGCATTTTTTTTATCTGACGAATTCTGAAAGGCAATCCTTGTTTCTTTGATCAGCGAAATGACTTGAGGCGATGCTGTTGAATGATTGGTAGGGAGCTTCGCAGTTGTTGTTGATTGCGATTGAGCCTCTTTCAGTTCGTTTTCATTTTCTACTACGACCTTCGGCAAAAGAAAAATCAACCAAACAACAACAACACTTACTACTATTAATATGATTCGGGTCTTTAACATCAATTATAGATTAGCCAATCTGCCGATAAAAGCCATTGGCTAATCGACACCTTGAAAATTGATCATTATTTCTCAGCGTGTTGTTTTACCTTCTCGCTGCTTTTGATTTTGTTCACAAAAATTTTGGCGGGCTTAAAACTCGGAACAAAATGCTCATCAATAACGATAGCTGTGTTACGCGAAATATTGCGGGCTATTTTTTTCTTGCGCTTCTTGTTTATAAAACTTCCAAAGCCACGAACATATATATTGTGGCCATTGGCCATGTTTGTCTTTACAATATTGAAAAAAGCTTCAACACTGGCAGTAACATCTGCTTTGTCAATGCCGGTTTTTTCTGAGATCTGGTTGATTACGTCTGCCTTGGTCATAAAATTTTGGAAAGGGCGCAAAGTTAATCGCAGAACGTTCAAACGCAAAATGAATTTGTTGATAATCACTTAGATGCCTTCAAAGAGAAGTTCGGTTCGACAGATTGCAATGTATTTTTAAGAGATTCACAGCGATTTCATATGAATGCAGAATTTTTTTCAAGTAAAATCATTGATTGGTATTTGGACCATCAACGCGATTTGCCCTGGCGCAGAACGAGAGATCCGTACAAAATTTGGCTGTCTGAAATTATTTTACAACAGACCAGAGTTGTACAAGGGTTGCCGTATTATTTGGCTTTTGTCTCTGCATACCCAACCATTGATAGTTTAGCGAAGGCACCTGAACAAAAAATCCTTAGACTTTGGCAAGGCTTGGGTTATTATTCGCGTGCGCGTAATCTTCACAAGTGCGCAAGAGAAATTAGCAAGAAATTTAATGGTGCATTTCCAAAATCATTTAATGAACTGGTAAGGTTGCCGGGCATTGGCCCCTACACAGCTGCAGCCATCGCTTCTATTGCGTTTAAAGAAAATGTAGCGGTGGTTGATGGAAATGTTTTCCGCGTGATGGCTCGTGTCTTTGGGGTAGACAAAGACATCGCTTCCGATGAAGGCAAAAAATATTTCTTTTCGTTGGCCAATCAGTTAATCGATAAAAATCAGCCCGATATTTTTAATCAGGCGGTGATGGAGTTTGGCGCGTTGCATTGCTTACCCCAAAACCCAAAATGTGCTGAATGCATTTTTGCCAAACACTGCGAAGCCAATAAAAAAAATTTGCAGGACGTGCTTCCGGTAAAATCGAAGAAGGTAAAAATAAAGAACCGGTATTTTAATTATTTCATCATCAGATCTAAAAATAAACTGCTGATGCGCCAACGAAATGGAAAAGATATCTGGAAAGGCCTTTACGATTTCTATTTGGTTGAAACAACCAGAAGCAGGAAAGTGGAAACTTTAATCCTGGAAGATGAATTCTTGAATGGATCAACGATTATAAATGAAAGCAAATCGTTTACTCACCTTCTTTCGCATCAGAAACTGAAAGTGAAATTTATTAAAGTCGAAAAATCACTAACCAAAAAAGAAGAGTTGGTAATAAAGAATCAAAACCTTCAATGGTTTTCTCCTACGCAGATCTCCAAACTTCCAAAACCCATCTTGGTAGATCGATTTCTTAGAGAAGATCGATGACACGGATTTTTGGTAACTTTGCGACCCGGCAAATATTTTTTTGCCCTTTTACAGCGTAAATAACAAAAACGAATATGTCAGGAGTTAATAAGGTGATTTTACTAGGTAGACTCGGCAAAGACCCTGAGTCGCGCACACTCGAAAGCGGCACTATGGTGGTGAATTTTACTTTGGCAACATCTGAAGTTTATAAAGACCGGACCACCGGTGAGCGCAAGGAAATTACAGATTGGCACAACGTAGTGCTTTGGCGTGGCTTGGCAGAAACAGCTTCAAAATATTTGAAAAAAGGAGATCAGGTTTATATTGAAGGCAAGATGCGCACACGCTCTTGGGAAAAAGATGGCGTAACTCGGTACACTACCGAGGTCATTGGAGATAACATGACCCTAATTGGTGGCAAGCAGAGCGGTGGCAATAACAGTACTTATGAACGCGCCACTACTTCAAGCGGTTCATCTCCTTCTGATGACTTCAAGCCACAGGATAATGTGACTGATGATCTTCCTTTCTAAAGATGTTCAACGAATCAATTGATGCTTGGAAACTGTATTACTAATGGATGAGCCTCCGAGTCAGTTTATAACCGATCTTTTGGCCGCAGGGTCAAACTGGTTTTACATTTTCGGTTTTTCGAGTATTATCATTTTGTTGGCAGCTTCAGCATTTATTTCAGCGTCTGAAGTTGCTTTCTTTTCGTTGAAGGCCGACTTCCTTGATAAATGCCGAACTTCGGATGATTCATCAGAAAAAAATATTGTTGACTTATTAAAAAAACCGCGGCTATTGCTTGCCACTATTTTGATATGTCATGATTTTGTAAATGTGGCCGTAGTTACGATCTCAACATTTTTAATGTGGGAGATGACCCAAACCCGCAAACCTGCTGAAGCCATTGTTGGTATTGTAACTTTTGCTGTTACGTTCGCACTCACATTCTTTAGCGAGATCATTCCAAAAGTTTATGCTACACAGCACAACCTCACCATTGCAAAAAGGGTTGGAGCCACCTGGAAAGTACTCCAAAATTTTTGGCGGCCTGTTTCATGGCTGCTTTTGAGCTTAAGCCAGATTGTAGAGCGAAGGGTTGAAAAGAAAGGATACAGCACAACTGTTGAAGAATTGAATCAAGCGCTTGAGTTGACTACCAAAAACAATGAGACAACCGAAGAGGAAAAAGATATTCTGAAAGGAATTGTGAACTTCGGCACGTTGACTGTAAAGCAAGTGATGAAATCACGAATGGATATTTCAGCCGTTGATGTGGAATTGAATTTCACAGAGATGATGGAGCAAGTGAACAAGTCTGGATTTTCACGTATCCCCGTGTATCGTGAAACGATCGACTCCATCGAAGGTATTTTGTACACGAAAGATTTGCTTCCTTTCCTCGATGAACAAGAGAATTTTAAATGGCAGAAATTATTGCGGCCAAGTTTTTTTGTGCCTGAAACAAAAAAGTTGGATTCGCTTCTGAAAGATTTCCAAGGCAAACGTGTACACATGGCCATTGTGGTTGATGAGTATGGAGGAACGGCTGGAATCATTACTCTCGAAGATTTGATTGAGGAAATCATAGGCGATATCAATGATGAATTTGATGAAGTCAGTACAGCCTATCAAAAAATAGATGATCACACTTTCATTTTTGAAGGTAAAATTTCAATTCACGATTTGTGCAAAGCGTTAGGGGTTGATTCCACCATGTTTGAAGACGTGAAAGGAGAAAGCGAATCGCTTGGTGGTTTAATTTTAGAATTGCATAGTGCGTTGCCAAAAGTGGGAGATCAGATCGTTTTCGATCGCTTTACTTTTACAATACTTAATGTTGATAAAAAAAGAATTGCGCGCGTTCGCGTTGCGGTGCAAGAAGAGACTTTGAAACATGAGGAGTAAAGCTGGTTCTTATTTTTTCTTACTTGTTTCTGGCTCGCAGTTGCGCAGTTTCTACGGCTTACCGCTTATTGTTTTTCTTCTTTTTTCCTGTTCGCAAGAATACCACCCCAAACCCAAGGGCTATAACCGATTGGTACTTCCAAAGCAAGAATATCAACTTTTGCCCGATACGCTGCCTTATAGTTTTGAATATTCCAAGCACGCAAAACTTTTAAAAGATACTTCATGGATCAGCGAGCGCCATTGGGTTGAAATTTATTATCCGCAGTTAAAAGCAAATATTCATATCACGTACAAAAAAGTGCTGGGCAAAGAGGCAATATTGAAAGAGCTGATGAACGATGCATATAACCTCACTTCAAAGCAACAAATCAAAGCCAACGCGATTGACGAGATCATTACAACAACACCTAGTGGTAAAACTGCAGTGATTGCTGAAATAGCTGGCGAGGTACCGAGCCAATTTCAGTTTACTTTGACCGATTCCTCTAAAAATTTTCTTCGTGGTGCCCTTTACTTTAATACACGCGTTCAAAACGATTCGCTCGCCCCTGCTATTGAGTTCATGAAAAAGGAATCCATGCATTTGATCAACACGCTTCAGTGGAAAAAGTAATTCTCAATTTCGATTAATCGATTAGTCAATTTGGATGAAAGGATTCATTGGCTAATTTGCATATTGTCAAATTGAAAAATTAGTTGATCAATTTTTTCGAAACCCAAATTGAATTTCTGAAAGGTGTTGGGCCGCAACGCGCGGCTTTGCTTCAAAAGGAACTGAAGATATTTTCATTTGGCGACCTGATTCAGCATTACCCTTTCCGCTACGAAGACCGGACTAAATTTTATTCAATCAAAGAGATCGATGATGCAATGCCGTACGTTCAGATCAAAGGCAAGTTTACCGATTTCGAAATTATTGGCGCAAAAAACAAAAGAAGGTTAATTGGCTACTTTACCGATGGCAATGATGAACTGGAGATGGTTTGGTTTCAACGCATTGACTGGGTGATGCAAAAAATAAAACCCAACATCGAATACGTTGCGTTCGGACAGCCAACGCGCTTTGTCAGCAAAA
>DPLR01000470.1 GCA_003541895.1 Cytophagales bacterium
GATTATGTAATTGTTGGTGCTTTTAAAGGAAGGCCAAATGCTGAACATTATAGCAATGGTTTGAATAAAATGGCATTCACCTCTGATTTTGGTTATTTGACCGAAAGAAACGTGTGGTATGTTTACATTGCCCAGACAGACAATATAGATGATGCAAAATCAGAACGCGATAAATACCGAAAACTGAAAATATTTAGAGATGCATGGTTGTTAACTGTTCACAAGTAGGAAGCATGAGGAGTACTTTACAAATTATCTTACTTATCATTTCGGTATCTGCACTGGGACAAGAACCCGTTATTAATAACGTTCAGCCTTTAAAGTCAGGGCCAAATCAAAAGGTAGTTATTACTGGAAATGGATTTAGCTCAACATCTTCCCAACTTAATGTTTGGTTCGATCAGGTGAGAGGAACAATCACAAATAGCACAGCCTTTTCGGTGGAAGTTCAGGTTCCGCCTCAGGCCCGTTTTTCAAATGTAGAAATTATCAACTTGTCGAATAATTTGTCAGGGAAATCTCCGCTAAAATTTTTACCAAGTTATGGAGGTCAACAATTTGATGTTTCGAAAACTGCAAATGCGTATTCTAATACAGATGGCAATGAGCTTTTTGATATTGCAACGAGTGATCTTGATTTGGATGGCAAACCTGACATGGTAACGAGTAGAGGTGGGCCAACCTCTACTGCAAACATCAGCGATATCTACATTTATCAGAACACGAGTACCGGAATTGGCAATATCAATTTCACTAGGTATGACAAGACAACCATAGCTGCTTTAAATATTGGTGCACCAACAGCAAACGTTGCGTGCGGTGATCTTAACGGAGATGGCAAGCCAGACATCGTTGCCTCTAGAGGTGGAAATACAAGGAATCAAGTTTATATAATCAAAAACACAAATTCAGTGGCAGGCACTATGTCGTTTGCGGCACAGACCAGTTTGTTTCTTGATGCCAGTCAATCGGCATTTAGAATTTCCATTAGAGATTTAAATCAAGATGGAAAGCCGGAAATTATTGTGAGCAATGCTTTCGATGATTTGAATGCCGCCACCGACAATGAGATCTATGTTTATCCCAATCAAAGCACTGGTAGCACAATTTCATTTGGAGCTGCCATTAAATTATCTGTAACCGGAGCTAGCAGTACATATGGATTAGATGTTCAGGATTTGGATGGAGATGGACTTGCTGACATTGTGGTTAATCAGTTTCAATCAAATAATGTTTACGTTTTCAGAAACACAAGTACGGGCAACATCACTTTTGACATTGTAAAAACTATAACGGCCACAGGTAGTTTCAATAATATTATGTCATCCGATCTAAACAATGATGGCAAGTTAGATTTGTTGGCGACTGCAACACTCGACAACAACGTTCAAATCTGGATCAATCAATCAACTCCAGGATCGATTTCATTTGGAGGTTCTCAAACGTTGGCCTCATCAAAAGGGCCATGGGGTATAGATGTGAGCGATATTGATGGTGATGGCGATGCTGACATCATCGTTGCCAATAAGAATGGAGTGGGTACTCAATTTGATAATACAGATATTAAATTGAATATTTTTAGACAGGATTCACCCCTCAGCTTTACACGTTTAGATATTGTTACTACAAATCCTACTCGGAATTTGCGTGTGGGCGATTTAGATGGAGACGGAAAACCTGATATTGCTTACTCAAGTTTCCCAGTAGCTGGTCTTACGTTTACTGCAAATGTTATCCGAAATGCGAACTGTTGGAGTCCCGTTATCACTAGTTCTACTGGATCACCGAGTCCTGCTCCGATATGTACATCTCAAACTATTCGTATTCAGACGCAGCCGGCACTTGGCGCTACTTATGTATGGAAAAATGGCTCAACCACAGTTCAATCTGGCACACTTGAATATTTTGATGTGGTGGGAAGTGCAAATGCGGGCACCTATACCGTTACTGTGAATGGCACCGTTGATGCTGGGTGCTCAGTGCAATCAACAGGGTTTACATTAACAAGCAGTACAGGAACTGCACCAGCTAACCCTTCCATTGGAAATAATGTCCCCTGTCTTGGATCTGTACTGAATCTAACTACACCAAGTGTTGCTAGTGCAACGTATAGCTGGACCGGCCCCAATGGTTTTATATCAACCTCTCAAAACCCTACAATAAACCCAGTGGTAAGTGCTAGCGCTGGAGTTTATTCTCTTCAGGTTACCGTTGGGCCTTGCCAGAGTAATGTGACAACTAAACAACTCGATGTAGCATCTGTTCCTACGTTACCAGTTACTTCCTCTCCAGCCGCGTTAGCTTGTGCTGGATCTTCAATAACGCTAAGTGTGTCAGGAACAGGCTATACCTTTCAATGGAAAAAAGGTGGCGTGGCTATAGGTGGTCAAACTGCTTCCTCGCTTGCTTTGACCTCCCTTAGTGCTGCTTCTGAGGGCGATTATAGCGTAGTTGTTACGAGTATATCAACAACGTGTTTTCAGGAAACAGCGAAGACTTCAGTCAAAGTATTTTCGCCAGCTTCGGCTGCTTTTTCTATGTCAACGCCAGATTGTGCAAAAGCACCAATCACTTTTACTGATCAAAGTACCGGATTAGATAGTAGGGGCACCGCTGTTTACACTTGGAGTTTTGGTGATGCGAGTCCAACATCGACTTTGCAGAGCCCTTCACACTCTTATGTTTTGGCTGGTAATTTTAGTCCTAACCTTACAGTCAGCTATCAAGGCGTCACCGGATGCGCAAGTAATGTCACCAAGCCTTTAACCGTAAATGCTCCTACGCAGCCGACAATTCAAGCAAGTGCTGACCCTATTTGTTCTGGAGATCAAACAACTTTGTCCATCTCGGGTAGTTATACCAGTATCGCTTGGGTAGGGGCTACAGGAAATACCTCTAGCGTTTTGATTACTGAGCCAGGCAAATACAAGGTAAGTACGACTGACGCTAATGGATGTACGGCATTAGATTCGCTGACCGTTGGCTCAAAGCCATTGATTTCTCCTTTCACAATTTCAACTTATCAAAATAAAACTTCAATTAACGCAGGTGATACTTTGAAACTTACCGCTACATCAGGAGCAGACACATACACATGGAGCCACGCAGAGACTTTAAGTGATGCAACAATATTTAATCCGATAGCCAAGCCTACGCTGACCACCACCTATAAAGTTGTGGCTACAAAAGCCGGTTCGTGCGATGCAATTGATTCGATTAAAGTAACCGTAGAAACGGGGGTTGCAATAATTAAGCCTCCGAAGATTTTTTCGCCTAATAATGATGGTTGTAATGATACTTGGAAACTTTGCCAATCAACAACTCCATGCGTTCCTGGGGCATGCCCTGAAGAAACGACTTACAATGACTGGACCATGACTATATATGACGGGCACGGTGGCCAAGTAATACAGCAAAAAGGTTTTACTAGTTGGGATGGTAGTTACAACGGGCAGAAAGCGCCCGATGGAACTTATTTCTATGTTTTTAGTAATGGCTCAGGGAGACCTGCAACAGGAAGTATTTTATTAGTGAGATAGTTATATTATTTAGTGAGATAGATACTATGGTAAAAGATTACGTGAACATTATTCGAACTCTTTTTCTATTAAGCACCTTTCTTCTTTTTGGTGCCATTGGCTTTGCCCAAACGGTCTGCGATCCATCGACCAATGGAGGGGTTTGTCCAGCCCCCGCAGGCATCACCTGTAATTTTGCTGCCAACGTTGAGAAAGGATGCCACTGTTTTGATGGAATTGATAATGATGGTGATGGAACAATTGACGCTTTCGATGCTGACTGTGCGTATTATTATGGATTGAGTATTTCGAGTACGGGTTCAGGTTCTTGTCCAGCGTTACCCCCACCTGATCCGAACACAGTATTTCAAGGCATTGCAAATGCAGCTACTTCTTCTCAAAATACCGCAGACACTCCTGCGAAAATTTCAGTCGGTGATATGAATGGAGATGGTGTACCGGATGCTGTTGTTACTTCTAAATGGAACAGTACCGTGCAAGTAGTGGCCACGGCAAACGCCAGTGGGTTTACGCCTGGAAATATTATGGGTGATTACACCGCACCTGGATCAAAGATTTGGCAGAACAACGGGGGAAAAGCGGGAAGTAATTATGTGTTTGAACACGAAACTGCAATTGCTGACATCGATGGCGATAAGATTGGGGAACTTTTTGTTATATCAAGCGAACGTGGGGGTAGTCCTAACAACCCTCCGGTGCGCTTTTGGCTCAACGGCTTTAAATATGCTTCAGCTAAACGCAATCTCATTCCTCTGTGGACGACTGGTGGTAAACAAGCAGCTATACCTCCTCGCCCTGATAGACCTGGCC
>DPLR01000220.1:0-414 GCA_003541895.1 Cytophagales bacterium
ATGTCTTCGTGCACCGAATCCATTTCTATCCGAGGTTTGGCAGCGGCCTCATCCATAAGGTCGATTGCTTTGTCCGGAAGGAGCCGATCACTGATGTATCGATTTGAAAGTTCAACCGAAGAAATTACGGCATCATCTTTTATTCTCACCCCATGGTGCAATTCGTATTTATCTTTTATTCCGCGCAAAATAGAAATGGAATCTTCTACACTTGGCTCATCCACCATTACTGCTTGAAATCTGCGTTCAAGAGCTTTATCTTTTTCGATGTGTTTCTGGTATTCTTTCAATGTAGTTGCTCCAATGGCATGGAGTTCACCACGAGCTAGCGCTGGCTTCAAAAGGTTAGCGGCATCCATGGCACCTTCACCTCCACCCGCACCGATTAAAGTATGGATTTCATCAATGAATAAA
>DPLR01000220.1:715-7217 GCA_003541895.1 Cytophagales bacterium
TCTTCAAATTCGCCTTTGTATTTTGCGCCTGCCACAAGCAAACCCATGTCGAGTGAAATCAACGTTTTTGTTTTTAGATTCTCAGGCACATCTCCATTCACAATACGCTGAGCCATGCCTTCAACAATGGCCGTTTTACCTACGCCTGGTTCGCCTAAAAGAATGGGGTTATTTTTTGTTCTGCGTGAAAGAATCTGAAGCACCCGCCTGATCTCTTCATCGCGGCCAATGACAGGGTCAATCTTTCCACGCTTAGCGAGGTCATTTAGATTTTTTGAATAGCGCTCAAGCGATTTGTATTTCGCCTCTGCATTTTGATCTGTAACTTTTGAGCCTCCGCGCAATTCTTTGATTGCTTTTACCAAGGCGCTCCGTTCAAAGCCAACATCTTTCATCAACGATGAAATTTTATCTTTTGTAGCAAGCAGTGCTAACAGCAAATGCTCAATAGAAACATATTCATCTTTAAACTCGCGCAATTCCTTTTCTGTATTTTGCAACACTGAATTTGCCGTTGGTGAAAGGTAAGCTTGCTGCCCAGAAACTTTGGGGTAGGCATTAACGATTTCATCCAGCTTTGTTTTTAGAATGGCTTCATTGACATTCAATTTTTTCAAAACGTAGTTAGAAACATTTTCATCCGTTTCTAATATCGCTTGAAGCAAATGCCCTGGCTCAATGGCCTGTTGCTGATTGCTTGATGCAATACTCGCAGCCTTCTGAAGCGCTTCCTGTGATTTTATAGTGAATTTATCGAAGTTCATATTCTTGTATTTCATCGACCTATGCACAAAACATTGTCCATTTTGTTGTAGAGGCAACATCTAAGTAATAATGTCTTATTTTATTGCATCTTGATGGCTTTTTTAAGTCAGAATGACCTGATAAATGAATCGACCCAATAAAAGTCAGCCAATTAGTTAGCTTAAAAAATTTTGCTGTTAGCATTCTTTTACGGAACTTTTCTCACACACATCATTCCCTCATGTCTAAAAAACACAAAACTTATTCTGACACAATCGTTGTTGAAACCGCTTGGGAAGTTTGCAATCAAGTAGGCGGTATCTACACGGTGATCCGCTCAAAGGCGCCCTCTATGGTGAAACTTTTTGATGAAAATTTTTGCATGGTTGGCCCCTACGTCAATAAAAATATTCATGCTGAAATAGAAATTGTTGAAGATGCTGATGATGTATTTGCACAAGTCGTTAAAAATTTGCGCAAGAAAGGCTATGATGTGATTTATGCCGAGTGGCTTATCACCGGCAGGCCGCGCGTGGTATTGCTTAACCCAATCATTGAAGAGCAAGCGCTTAACGTAGTAAAATATTTACTATGGAAAAACCACTCGATCAAAGTGCCCGATGGCAATCCATTAATCGATCAGATAATTGCATTTGCTTTTCTTACCAAACTTTTTTTTGATGAACTCACTAAGCTAACCCATGTAAAAATTATTGCGCACTTTCATGAATGGATGGCCGGGCTTCCGATTCTCGACATCAAGCGAGAAAAGATGCCGATCAAAACTGTTTTTACTACACATGCAACACAGCTAGGAAGACATTTGGCTATCAACTCACCATTGTTTTATGCGCATCTCCCCTTCTTTAAAATGGAAGATGAAATAAAGAAATTCGGAATTGTTACAGAAGCTTCGATTGAATATGGCTGCGCTCAGCAATGCAACGTACTCACCACCGTGAGCGATGTAACGGCCAACGAATGCCAGCACCTTCTGAAAAGGAAACCCGAAGTGATTACGCCCAACGGATTAAACATTCAACGGTTCGAAGCCTTGCACGAGTTTCAAAATCTGCATGCGCAATACAAAGAAAAAATTCAGGAATTTGTGCTCGGTCATTTTTTTCAATCCTATTCGTTCGACCTCGATAACACGTTGTATTTTTTCACTTCAGGAAGATACGAATACAAAAACAAAGGTTTTGATCTCACGCTTGAAGCCCTCGTTCATTTAAACGAGCAATTGAAACAAGAAAAATCTCCGATGACCGTGATTATGTTTTTTGTAACTAAACGCGAGTTTCAAGGGATTAAATCCGAAGTGCTGCAATCGCGGGCAGTGATGGAAGAAATCCGCCAGGTCTGTGAAATGATTCAAAAACAAGTAGGTAAAAAATTATTCATCGATAGTGTGGCACGACAAGAACACAAGTTGCCTGAATTGAATAATTACGTGGATGAATATTGGTCACTTCGTTATAGAAGAACGCTTCAATCGTGGAAAAACGGAAGACTGCCCTCGGTAGTGACTCATCGATTGTTGCATGAAGAAAATGATGACATCGTAAAATTTGTTTCGCGCAGAAATTTATTGAACCGCCCTGATGATAAAGTAAAAATTATTTATCACCCCGATTTCATCAATTCAACTAATCCCTTGTTTGGATTGGACTACTCTCAGTTTGTACGCGGTTGCCATTTAGGAATTTTTCCAAGCTACTATGAACCGTGGGGCTACACACCGCTTGAATGCATGGCCAGCGGTGTACCTGCTGTAACAAGCGACCTGAGTGGCTTCGGAGATTACCTCATGAAAAATATGCCCGATCATGAAAAGGGCGGCATGTTTGTGGTAGAACGAAGTAAACGCACATTTGATTGGAGCGCACGACAACTCAGCGCATTCCTGTATAAATTTTTAACGCAGACTCGCAGGCAACGAATTACACAACGAAACAATGTTGAAAATTATTCTTCTTCTTTTGATTGGGGAAAATTAATTCAGCATTACGAGGAAGCGTATGAAATTGCATTAAAGTAGTTACAAGTCCACTCGCTTGCTTCCATCGATTTCCAAAATCAAATCAGCTCCATAGGCAGTCGAAGGTGTTTGGAAGCCAGCCTTAAAATTTCCGGATACTATTTTCTGCGCAATCAACACACTGGTTGCCGCAGTAAGTGAATACCCTTCCATGGTTTCGAGGCGACTTATTTTTTCCTCTTTACCGTTACTCACTTTTCCTGTGAAATACATTTTTGTTCGCTCCCGTTTTTCCTGCGAAGGGCCCGCTGGTTTTTTATCAATCTGATTTTTTAGGTAATTCTTCACCAACTTCATCCGCAGCAGCCAATTCAGAAATCGGCTCAACTTCACTTGGCTAATCAATTTTTCATCAGCACCGCGATAGACTTCAATGTTGGGAATGCCCGTGCTGTGAAAAGCAGTAGACACATCGCCCCACGGAATTCGCAGAGAAGGAAGTTTCATTTCTGCATAATCGATCACCTTGCTGCCTTCATGCAGCGGAACAGAAACAATCTTTCCATTTTTTCTAACAGCTCCGCCCAGGCCCAAACTTTCGATCATGGTTTTCGATGTGCCTCGCGAAAGCGCGGCCGACTTCGAAGCAAATGCCAACTCTAAATGCGTGGCTGATGACAATCGATTTTTTAGATGAGCTGCCAGGCAATCTGATGGAACAACATCAAAGCCAACACCAGGCATCACTGTAATTCCGGCAGCTTTAGCTTTTGCATCCAGTTTTGCTAAGCTTTCAAATACTTCGATCTCGCCCGTAATATCGGTGTAGTGAGTTTTTGTTTTTAGACACGCTTCTGCCATTGCCAGCGCAGTGTATTTAAATGGACCCGCAGCATGAATCACCAGAGATCCTTTTTCAAGCAATCGACAAAGCGAAATTGTATCATGAAGGTTTACTGCTTCGGAAGGGAAACCAGTGGCTGTGCTTTGCTCTTTTAATTTAACTTCATCGCGCCCAGAAAGGATGAGATCAATGCCGACACGTTTACATTCTTCAACGATCAGCTGACCTGTGTAGCCGTACGATCCATATAAGATAACGGGCTTCACGCGATCAGTTTAACCGTTCAACACCTACCACAAAATAGCGCGTATCACCGCGCCACGGAAAAGCCGCATAACGTTTTATAAATTTCAGATTCACACGATCGCCTTTCAGCGCAACTGCCTCCAGTTCTTGAATTAGTTTATCTTCGCTGGCTTCAACCGAAAAATCAAACGACTCGGCTATCGGGCTTGCTCCCTTCAGTGCACCGAATGTTTCAAGATTAAGCTTGCCTTCGTACGTTTTGAAAATAAATCCCTTCTTCGTAATCCGTAAAACTTTGCCAGCCATTACGCCTTGTTCGTAAACTCCCCAATACAAAAACGCAAAAACAGCAACACCAATAATTATTAGAAAGATGATAATTCGCTTCACGATTTTTTTGGTGGTGCGAGCTATTCGCTGGCCCAAGCTTTCATTTTCCATAGTTTCATTTTTTAACCTCGATTGGTCGCTTCTTATTCAATCGAATATAAAAGTAAATTGCCACTAAAGCTACAAGTAACGAAATGAGTTGTGAGTTGGATAGAAAGTCTTTGATTAAAAATCCGCGTTCGATGTCCCCTCTAAAAATTTCGATAACACTTCGGGCAACCGCATACAAAATCAAATAAATCAGAAAAACCTGACCATCAAATTTTTTATTTCGCTCCACGATAAGTAGCGTAATGAGAATTATAAAAATCGTAATCGCCTCGTACAGTTGAGTTGGATGAAGCGGTACATTCAGTGGGTTGGCTTGGCACACCGGGTCGGTGAACACAACACCTAAAAAACTTTCGGTTGGTTTCCCATAACAACAACCTGCATTAAAACAACCGATGCGCCCGAAACCGTGAACGATACAAGTCACTGCTGCCATTACATCAAGCATTCCAGCAACTGGCAAATTATTTTTCTTGAAATACCAAAGCATCACCGGAATGGCGGTGAGCAACGATCCGTAGAATACAAATCCATTTTTGGAAAATAATTCTCGTGGCTGAGAAAAATAAAATGATGGATTTTCAAAAATGAGAAACACTTTTCCGCCAACCACACCCGCTACAATCAACAACAAAAAAAGTGTATTGGCCTGATCGAAGGTCATGTTGTAACGCTTCTTTCCTTGACGCCACATGTAAAGACCGCCAAGGAGTGCACCTAGTGCAATTAAAAATCCGTAGGTATAAATGGTAAAAGAACCGAGATGAAAAAGAACTGGATGCATAGGTTAATTATCAATGACCGATGTGCCAATGATCAATTGAGAATTAAACAGTCATGATCTCCACTTCTTTCTTCTTCATCAATGCATCAATCTTCAAAATAAATTCGTCTGTTAGTTTTTGAACTGTTTCCTCGGCATTCTTGATATCATCTTCTGAGGCTCCTTTGATTTTTTTGAGCGATTCATTCGTCTCTTTACGAATAGAGCGAACACTTACTTTGCCATGCTCGCACTCACCATGCACTTGTTTTACCAATTGCTTTCTGCGCTCTTCGGTAAGCATCGGAATATTGATGATCACTTGCTGCCCATCGTTCTGAGGAGTCAGACCAATGTTGGCGGCCATAATTGATTTTTCAATTTCTTGAATCAGACTTTTTTCCCAAGGCTTGATAAAGATGCTTCGGGCGTCAGGCGTTGTAATCGATGAAACTTGGTTGAGCGGACTAATCGCGCCATAATATGAAACCATGATTCCATCCAACATGGAAGGGCTCGCTTTGCCTGCACGGATTTTTGTCAATTCACTGGCCACGTGGTTGATGGCCTTGTTCATTTGATCTTTGGCATCCTCCAGATATAATTCAATTTCTTCCATAAAAAAGACTTAAGTAATAAGACAAAAGTAACAAGACTTTTATTTAACTGATAAGCGTTCCCGCTTCTTCTCCTCTTGCTATGCGCAGCAGGTTGCCTTTTTGGTTCATGTCAAAAACAATGATCGGCAATTTATTTTCCATGCACAGTGTAAAGGCGGTCATGTCCATGATGTTGAGGTTTTTTTCGTACGCCTCTTGAAATGATAATTTTTCGTAACGCACGGCATCCGGAAATTTCAACGGGTCTTTGGTGTAAACGCCATCTACACGGGTTCCTTTCAAAACCACATCAGCTTGCACTTCAATAGCTCGCAAACTTGCAGTTGAATCGGTTGTGAAATACGGATTGCCAATGCCGGCACCAAAAATAACGATCCGCCCTTTTTCTAAGTGACGGATCGCTCTGCGCCTGATGAACGGCTCGCATACTTGTTCCATTTTAATGCCGGCCATCAGTCGTGTATAAAGTCCGTGTCGCTCTAAAGCACTTTGCAACGCCATCGCATTAATTACCGTTGCCAACATGCCCATGTAATCGCCTTGCACGCGGTCGATGCCCAAAGTTTCTGCCTGACCACCTCTAAAAATATTGCCTCCACCAATCACGATTGCCAACTCCACGCCTTGTTCTTTTACGGCTTTGATCTCTTCAGAATACTGTTCAAGCCTTTCGGGATCGATGTTGCTTGATTTTGAGGTCATCAGCGCTTCACCGCTAAGCTTTAGAAGAATGCGTTTGTATTTCATCTGGAGGGTTTACGAGGTATGAGGTCAAAGTACAATTTATAGTTCTGCAAATATGAAAGGGATTTTCAGGTTTTGCAAAACTACTTCGCGAAGAAGTCGAAAGATTTTAATGTCTT
>DPLR01000318.1 GCA_003541895.1 Cytophagales bacterium
GTATTTTCCAGGAGTAAAACTTTTGCCCTTCGATTTATCAATTCTTGCAGCAATGAATTCGGTTACCGGATCTTCCAGTTTGATGAATACCGATCAAAGCCAGGATGGAGTTCCTTATTCGAACGATGGAGTGGTAACTTACAAATTTAGTTCATGGATAGCTCAAGCGGTAATTTCTAAAAAAGTTTCAGTTCTTACCTTTTACGCTGGAGTTGGTTACGCTGCGGTGAATACTAAAGTTAATATCACAGGAACCTACATTTTGGATCCTTATGCGACTTCACAGGCTTTTCCAATTACAAATCCTTTCTCAACAACTTATAGTAACACCGGCATGAAACTCAATGCGGGGATGCGTTTAAAGCTTGGTCCAATTTATTTCAACGGTGATTACACCATTCAAAAATATAGTGCTTTGACGGTAGGCTTTGGGGCATCGATACGATAAAGGAATTCAATAATAAAAAAAGGCTATCCAAGGGTAGCCTTTTTTATTTTCACAGAATTCTTTCCAATAGTTTCTTGAACTCTGAGAAGTCTTTACTAACCGCAATCGATATTTTTTCTTTCGATAAAAACACCTGAAGTTTTTCGGGAACTGAGATCGACTGCCCGAGCGTTTCATTTACAGCTTCCAAGAATTTTGCCGGATGAGCTGTCTCTAGAAATACTCCGGTACTTTTGGGATGATCAGTTAAATATTTCTTCAACCCCAAATAGCCAACGGCCCCGTGTGGATCGAGGATGTAATTTGAGTTTTTGAAGACCTCTCGCATGGCTGATTTAGTTTCGTCATCGGTAAATCTAAAACCGGTGATGTCATTCGATAGCAATTCAAAAGTGTGATTATACAAATCCAGCATTCGTGCGAAGTTGCTAGGGTTGCCAACGTCCATCGCATTACTTACTGTTGATAACGAAGGGCGAGGTTCAAATTTTTTGGTTTCAAGATAGTTGGGAACGATGTCGTTCGCATTGGTTGATGCAATAAAATGCTTGATAGGCAAACCCATTTTCTTTGCAATCAATCCTGCAGTCAAGTTTCCAAAATTGCCGCTCGGAACGGAGAAGACAACTTCCTCTCTATTTTTTAATCGTGACCATGCATAGAAATAATAAAACGTCTGTGGGATAAGCCTGGCGATATTGATTGAATTGGCTGATGTGAGAAAAAATTGTTGTTTCAATTCTTCATTCAGAAAAGCCTCCTTCACCAATCGTTGGCAATCATCAAAAGTACCTTTGACTTCCAGTGCAATAATATTCTGTCCGAGTGTAGTGAATTGTTTTTCTTGAATCTCGCTCACTTTTCCAGAAGGATAGAGAACAACCACCTTGGTTCCTTTCACCCTTAGGAAGCCATTCGCTACAGCGCTGCCGGTATCGCCCGAGGTTGCTGCGAGAATAATGATCTCCTGCTTTTGCGATTCGGCAAAATAACCGAGCACTTGCGACATAAATCGAGCGCCAAAATCTTTGAACGCAAGCGTAGGACCATGAAATAATTCGAGTGAAAAAATAGTTGGTTCAATTTCTACCAGTGGCGCTTCGAAGGAAATGGTATGCTCAACTATTTTCTTTAACCGCTCTTCAGGAATGTCATCGCCCATGAATGCTTTAGCAACTTCAAATCCAATTTCTTGAAAACTTTTATTCGGAAGATCAGTAATAAATTCTTTCGGCAGCTGGGGGATTTCCTCCGGCATGTAAAGCCCATTATCTGAAGCAAGTCCATTGAGAACTGCTTCTTTTAAACTGACTTTTTTAGTTCTATTATTGGTGCTAAAAAATTTCATCTTAGTCGATTATATACGCTCCTTTTTTGTTGACATGCGAAATAAAAATCTCACTTCGCAAATTCATCGTTTCAAATTCTTCCTGAATACTTTTTCCTGCACGATTGGCATTTGCCATTCCTTCACAGAGACAAAAAATAGTAGGGCCGGAACCGGAAATTCCGCAACCCAAGGCACCACTGGTAATCGCTTTACTTTTGATTCGGTCGAAGCCGGGAATAAGTAAAGCACGCATCGGCTCAACCACTACATCCACTAGTGATCGGCCGATCAAAGCGTAATCTTGTTTCATCATTCCTGCTACAAGTGCAGCTGTGTTGGCCCATTGCGTGATCCCATCTTTCAGCGGAATGGTCTGCTTTAACACCTGCCGTGCATCGCGGGTTTTTACTTCAATGTGCGGATGCACAAGCACACAGGTTAAGTCATCGGGCGTTGGAATAGAAATCACATCGAGTGGATTGTTCGTGCGAATCAAGGTCAATCCACCGAACAGACTTGGTGCAACATTGTCGGCATGAGCAGAGCCACACGCAATCCGCTCAGCTTCCATAGCAAAGGGCAAAAGCTGTTCGCGCGAAAGCGGTTCATCAAATAAATGATTAATGGCAACTACTGCGGCAACAGCACTGGCCGCACTTGAGCCCATGCCGCTACCCAAGGGTAATTTTTTGTGAAGCGTGATCTGAGCGCCTGAATTTTTGCCAATGGATTTTAGAAATTCAATAACAGCAACACCGGCTGTATTTTGCGATGCATCCATGGGCAAACGACCTTCGTCTCCAAAGATGGCTTTCATCCGTACGCTCCCCGAATCGTTCAACGAAATTTCAACTTCATCACCGGGAGCATCGATTGCTAACCCAAACACGTCAAAGCCACAAGAAACGTTGGCGATGGTAGCCGGTGCAAATGCTTTAGCTTTTGTTTTCATTAAATTCAATTTGAATAATTTCCAATGCGGATGACGTCAGCAAACACACCTGCGGCCGTTACTTCAGCGCCAGCACCGGGCCCGCGAATTACCATGGGCCGATCGTGGTATCGTTCGGTGGTTAGCAAAATAATATTGTCGCTTCCGGCAAGTGAATAAAACGGATGTGAACTACTTACACTTCCTAATTTTACTACTGCCTTTCCGTTTTCGTAAACGGCCTGGTACCTGAGTTTTTCATTTTTTGAGTTTGCCTCTTCCAGAAGTTTCTCAAATTTTTGGTCGTGCGATTTTAGATGTGAAAGAAATTGATCTGCCACCACTGCGCGGCAATCATCAGGAACAAGGTTTTCAATTTGAATATCATCCAATTCAAGCGATGCGCCAGCTTCGCGGGCGAGGATCAAAATTTTTCTGGCCACATCCGTTCCACTAAGATCATCGCGTGGGTCGGGTTCGGTGTAACCTTTGGCTTTTGCTTCAGCTACCACATCACTGAATTTATTTCCTTTGGCGTAACTGCTGAAAATAAAATTCAGTGTGCCGCTCATTACGCCTTCAATGCGAATCACCTTGTCGCCACTCAGTAATAAATCATTCAGAGTGTTGATCACCGGAAGACCAGCACCTACATTCGTTTCATAAAGAAACCGCACGCCACGCTTCTGTGCTTTTTCTTTTAGTTTTTGGTAATTCTTTAGTGGCCCTGAGTTCGCCTTTTTATTAGGCGTAACAATGGAGATGTTTTCATCCAGAATTTTTTCGTAGAGATCGGCCACTTCAATGCTCGAAGTGCAATCAACAAAGACACTGCTCGGTAAATTGAATGAAACCATCTTCTGGAAATAATTCTCAAGGTTCATTGTCTCACCTTGTTCCTTCATTCGGTCAACAACGCCATCTAATGCAAGTCCATTTTCATCGAAAAGCATTTTCTTGCTGTTGGCCACCCCAACAATTTTTACCTCGAGGTGATTTTGCTCTGATAACTTTTGAAACTGATCGTTCACTTGATTCAATAAAGTGTTTCCGATCAACCCCGTTCCAACCAGATAAACATGAATTGTTTTTTTATCAGAAAGGAAAAACGCATCGTGCAACGCATTCAATGCTTTTGAAACATTGACTTGCTCAATCACGGTTGAAATATTTCGTTCGGAAGAACCTTGGGCGATCGCTACAATGTTTACACCATTCTTGCCGAAGGCACTGAACATTCTTCCACTTGTTCCAGGATGGTGTTTCATTC
>DPLR01000129.1 GCA_003541895.1 Cytophagales bacterium
AAAATAAATTATTAAAACTTTATTATTGAAAAGACCTAATTTGGAATTAATATGAATTTAATGTTTCGCTATGATCAGTGCTTTCGAATATATCACCGTCTTTATTTCAATCATCCTTGGCCTAGGCGTAACTCAAATCCTTACTGGCATTGCTGACCTGGTACATCAATATAACAGAGTAAAAGTTTATTGGCCACACATGGTTTGGATTTTTCTGGTGCTGATCCTTCATGTTCAAGAATGGTGGATCACGTTTCAGCTTCGCACCTATGACCAGTGGAGACTTCCCGTTTTTCTTTTTGTGATGCTCTACCCTATCGTTTTGTTTATTCTTGCCAGACTACTTTTCCCTTTTGGGTTAAGTGAAGGTACGATTGACCTGAAAAAATTTTATTACGAAAACTACCGTAGGATCTTTTTCTTTGGAGCAATACTGGGGCTACTCTCCATCTTAGACAATATTATTATTAGAAATTCTCCGCTAGAAGAATATTTCGGACCAACCATTGTGCTTTTCTGTCTGTCGCTGATGGCCGCGGTAAAGAATTCAAAACCGTGGCTTCATAAGTTTCTGGCCTTGTTCATGTTTGTCATGTTCACACTTGCCATTGTTATTCAATGGAATGAGTGGCTGGTTACCAACTAAGTATGTCAACCACCAATACGTTTTCTCCTGCATCAATTCCATTCGAAGTTGCTAAAATCGGGCTTCCTAAAAAATCGAAAGTAATTGTTGTCGGTGCCGGAGCCTTTGGCGGATGGTCTGCGCTTTATCTTTTACGAAGTGGCTTTCAGGTAACATTGATTGATGCCTGGGGGCCAGGCAACTCGCTCAGCACGTCTGGCGATGAAACACGAGTGATCCGTTCTACCTACGGTGCCAATGAATTTTATTTTAACCTCAATGTCAGAGCATTAGAGCTTTGGAAAGAGCATCAACAGCAATGGAAAAAACAAATCTTTTTCAATACGGGTGTGCTCTGGTTTTGTTATCAAGAAAAAAATCCGATCGTAGATGATTCCATTCCGTTTGCCAGAAAACACAAAATGGATTATGAATTTTTAAGTACGTCCGATTTAAATAAAAAATATTCGTCCATTAACACCAGCGACATCCATCACGCCTGGTTAGATCCATATGGCGGTTATCTAAAAGCGCGAGAAAGTTGTCAGTTGGTGAATGAAACATTTATAAGAGAAGGAGGAAATTACATTCAAGCTTTTGCCAAGCCAGGCCAAATGGCTTCTGGGAAATTATTGAACCTGCAATTATCCACAGGCCAAAAACAATCGTCCGATGCTTACCTCTTTGCCTGTGGCTCGTGGCTTGGTCAATTGTTTCCGGAAATCTTGGGACGTAAAATCACTTGCACAAAACAGGAAGTCTATTACTTTGGAGTTCCCGGTCAGCAGGGATCGGTTTATGATCGGATGCCCGTGTGGATTGACCTTGATGGGCAAGATCATTATTATGGTATACCTGGCAACAATCACCGAGGTTTCAAGATCGGAGTTGACATACGTGGCGAAATCTTCGATCCAACCAATGGCGACCGCACGTATAACCCAGAGACACTTTCTAAGGCCAGAAAATTTATTGGCCATCGCTTCCCCGAATTAAAAAATGCTCCGCTAGTTGAAAGTCGAGTTTGTCATTACGAGAATTCGCCTGACGGAAATTTTATTTTTGAACAACATCCCATAGCAGAAAATACCTGGCTCTTAGGTGGCGGCTCTGGCCATGGATTTAAACACGGACCTGCCCTTGGCGAATTGGTGGCACGTGCGTTTTTAGGATAACTTTTACTTTTAATTGTCATTGCATTTTACATCTTTGTAAAGTCTAAAATCCGCCTTGAAAACTTTATCTGTTCATCCATTGAAAACTTGTCTCTTGTTACTTTTATCCGTGGCTGCGTTTGGGGCTTTTGCTCAACCAATTGCCGAGGATGAGATAATGGATGCCCGAAGAGCAAAACTCAATGAAGTGGCATTTGCATTGAATGGCACTTGCCAATATTTTGAAAATCAATTACTGACGCCAGCAGAATGCAAGTCTGCGATTGGAATGAAAATCAAATTCCCTGAACTTTTCCAAGCAAGTGAAAAAGAGGAAGGAATCGGTTTCGCAACTTATGTATTAACCATTCTCATTCCGAAGGGCGAGAAAGATTTAGCATTGTCTCTGCCACAAATGTACTCCAGCTATAGGCTGTGGGCCAATGGAAAAGTAATAGCTGAAAACGGAGTAGTTGGTAAAACGATCGATGAATGCAAACCTCAATGGCGGCCGCAGACGGTTTCATTTCAAATCCAATCCGATACGCTTTCGTTGGTTTTGCAGATTGCCAACTTCCATCATGCCAAGGGCGGCATAAAAGAGTCGATCTACTTGGGTAAACCATCGCTCATGAATTTCAAACGATCGGTGGCAGTTATAAGTAAATCGGTAGAGTCGCTCGCGTTATTTCTCATTGGCATTTTCTTTTTGTTTATTTATTTGGTTCGCCATCGCGACAAAGCCACCATCTATTTTTCGTTGCTCGCATTGACGTGGGCAGTTCGCTCGGTGTTTTCAAACATTTACCTTTTCATATCCTATTTTCCCGATTTCAATTGGAACGCCATGGTGCGCATTGAATACCTTACGCTTTACCTCACCATGATTTGGGCCATTCTGTTTCTCACCAATTTGTTTACGCGCGAAACCAATCTACTGATCAAATATGCGCTGGTATTGAGCAACGCTTTATTCATTTTGTTTACTGTGTCGAGTGAGCCGCGCATTTTCACACAAGGACTCAAAATCTATCTAGTCGCTTCAGGAGTGTTGCTTGCCTACGGTGCCTATGTGATTATTCATGCCTGGCTGAACGAACGAGTGGGTTCGGGGTTGCTAACAATCACCATCGTCCTCGGGCTAAATATTTTCGGTTACGACATTTTTGTATATCAAGGATTCTCATCTTACGATCCTGTGATTTTCAGCGCAGGTTATGTAGTCATTTTTTCGTTGATGGGGATAGCGCTGGCATCGTATGTTAGTATGATCAAAACAAAGCCCAGCAAATCGAGCAGCCTTTCGTACGAAGATCTCTACAAAAACAATTGACGATCAGTCCTTCGCAATAATTTCTTGCCTTTGCCTATTTTTGCGGTTCATTTAAGTCTGAACTATGATAGTCACAAACAAATTGAGACCGAGAAAATCAGCTTTTAACTTTTAGGCAATTAATGATGGGCTTGATTCTCATGATGTCTCAGAAAAGAATTTTATTGAAGATTCAAAGGATCGGGGGAGTCATATAAATCATTAAAATAAGAAGATGAGCTAAGTATAGAGTTTTAGATAAATAACAATTATATAATCAAGGTTAAATGGCTGAGTACAACAAAGAAGAGATCAAGCGCATTGAAGAAAAGTGGCGTGACTTATGGAAAAAGAATAAAGTTTATGAAGTAAAGAACGACACTTCAAAGCCGAAGTGTTATGTATTGGATATGTTCCCCTACCCTTCGGGTGCTGGCCTTCATGTGGGGCATCCACTCGGTTACATCGCTTCTGATATTTACGCTCGCTTCAAGAGGCTGAAGGGCTTTAATGTTCTTCACCCCATGGGCTTTGATGCTTTTGGTTTACCGGCTGAGCAATATGCACTGGAGCACGGAGTACATCCGGCCAAATCCACGCAAGACAATATCCTGAATTTCAAAAAGCAGATGGGCAGCATTGGCTTTGCCTACGATTGGAGTCGGGAGGCGCAGACGTGCGATCCAAAATATTACAAATGGACGCAGTGGATCTTCCTGCAAATTTTTGATAGCTGGTTCAATCGCAAAACCAACAAAGCCGAGCGCATCACCACGCTCACCTGGATTTTTGAAAATGAAGGCAATGAAGAGCATCCAATTCCAAATTCAAAATTTAAGATTCAAAATTTTTCTGCAGCCGAGTGGAAAGCCTTTAACCAGAAAACCAGACAGGAAATTTTGATGGAATACCGGTTGGCTTATCTGGCAGAAACGAATGTAAATTGGTGCGAAGCCCTCGGAACCGTTTTGGCGAACGATGAAGTAATCAATGGCGTGAGTTACCGCGGTGGATTTCCTGTGGTGAAAAAACAAATGCGCCAATGGAGTTTGCGCATCACCGAATATGCCGAGCGTCTATTGAAAGGTTTGGATGAAATCGACTTCAGTGATTCGATGAAAGAAATCCAGCGCAACTGGATTGGGAAATCAGTTGGTTGTGAACTGGAATTCAGCCTCACCCCTAGCCCCTCTCCAGGGGAGAGGGGGACAGATCGAGGACGGGAGACGGCTGATAAAAAATATTGGAAGTTCCTGAAATTCTTCTCGAAAGAAAACAGACAAAACCCTACGGAGGGAGAAAAAATTTTATGGGAAGAATTAAGGAACAATAAGCTTGGCTATAAAATCAGGAGGCAACATGCTATTGATGTGTTTATCGCGGACTTCGTTTGCCTTGACAAAAGATTAGTGATCGAAGTCGATGGAGAATATCACAATGAGAACAAAGAATCTGATGATGCACGTACAGAATTTTTGAATTCAGAAGGCTTCAAAGTCATTCGCTTCACCAATGAAGAAGTCCAGAGCAATTTAAAATCTGTTCTTGCCCAAATCAAAAATGAGCTCGATAAATCTCCTTCCATAAAAGATTTTACCTCCCTCTCCCCCGGAGAGGGCCAGGGTGAGGCCAAAATCCGCGTCTTCACCACTCGCCCCGACACCATCTTCGGTGTTGACTTTATGGTGCTTGCGCCTGAACATGAACTGGTGAAACAAATCACCACTAACGAACAAAAAGAAGAGGTTGAAAAATATTTAAAATATGTAGAGAGCCGCTCCGAGGTTGATCGCATGGCCGAAGTAAAAAAAGTTACCGGTTGCTTTACCGGTGCGTACGCGATCAATCCGCTAAGTGGAAAGCAAGTGCCTGTGTGGACCAGCGAATATGAGTTGGTGGGTTATGGTACAGGCGCCATCATGGCGGTGCCTTGTGGCGATGAGCGCGATCATAAGTTTGCCAAACATTTTAATATCCCGATCACCAACATCATCGGCAAATATTACAACGGAGAAGAAGCGAACGCAACCAAAGAGGCCGTCCTCGAAAACTCAGGCTTCCTCAACGGACTGGTCATGCACAAAGCGATTGATGTAGCCATCGATGAAATTGAAAAGCGTGGCATCGGCAAGCGACAGATCAACTACAAAATGCGCGATGCAGGTTGGAGCCGTCAGCGGTATTGGGGCGAACCTTTCCCCGTGGTGTTCCGCGATGACATGCCCTACCC
>DPLR01000540.1 GCA_003541895.1 Cytophagales bacterium
TAATCCCTGACGATTCGCGTAAGGTTCAAGCTCTGCAAATACGCTACGCGGGTAGAAGCCGCCTTTTGGTGACTCAAGATGAGATCGAACTCGTTTGATTAAAATTCGATTTTTCAATTTATCGGCCGCACATTTTAGAATTTTTTCGACTTCTTTATCTTTGCAGTCCTCCAGCTTTTGTGTGGGAAGATTATTTGTTTGCAACTTCTCATAAACTGCTCCCCGTAAGGCGGACGGAACGAGAAGGTAATTTTCCAACTCCCGCTTCTCAAAAATATGTAAATGCTCGCCTAGTTCTTTTTTTAGACGTTGTATCACTGCTTCACTCAATTCGTCAGAATCCAAAATGAACAAATGAGGAATGCCAGCACTCTTGGCGATAGCCTTGAGGGTTTCAGATCGTAGCGGCGCGCTCACTGTCGGATGACCAAGAGAGTGCATGGGAAGCACGCTTGTATTTGTTCCCGATAATTCAATTCCAGCTACGCGACACCATTCTTGAACTACCTTCAAATCACTTTCACCTTCCACAAAGACTACGGCGTCGCTTAATAGCACATCGCTATTTCGCGCGCCAATTTCACTCAAAGCAATGTGTAACGTGTCATCATCAAGTGAAACCGCCGTAGTTTTCCCGCCGCTCATGCTGATTTTGTGAACACTTTTCGGGCGTTGAAGATTTATGAAAGTTGGAGAATGAGTAGTGATAAAAACCTGCCTATTTTGTTCGCAGAATTGCTCGGCAAGAAATCTTTGAGCGCCGGGATGCAGATTTGTTTCTGGTTCTTCAATAAAGATCGGATGTTCACTTGAAGTCGTTTCAAGAACCGTAGCTGCCATCAACATTTGAGCTACACCACCACCCATATGTTGCAGTGGGATTTGATATGAGGAAGCATCATTGCGAAATGCTGTTTGAATATTTTGTTGGTTTTGCACAACAAATGGCGTTTCCAATCCACCAACAGTCGCAAATGCTTTTTGAACAAGTTTTTGAATCTTATCGAATTTCGGTCTGTTATTATTGCTCCAGTAGTTGAGAACTTGAACTAAATTCCCCCCGTCCTGTTGCAACTGGCCATTCCCGCCAACGGATTGTTCGTTGTAAAATTTACGAACATGGTCAAAGAAAAAGGCATTCTTGAGATAATTCGCAAGTAAGAAAAATGGCCATACACTTTCATTGATATTCTTAGCCCAGGGCACATCAAAGTCAGCCTTTCTATAAACCGGCACCACGGGGCGGGCGCCCCCTGAATGAATAATTGTTAAGGGTTCAGTGTAATCCTCATCGAATAATTTAAACGATGCTGCAATCTCTGCTGGAAACCTCTTTAACCCATTGGGAGTCTGAGAAACGCCTTGTGCCTTCTGAAACGGGACAAGATCGCCTTTGACCGTTCGCACGATTGTTTCAAATGGATATACCACTTCAGGCTGCGTAGCGAGCGAGCGAAATTTAAATTGTAAATCACGAGCGAACATTGAATTAAACCAAACATCCTTCCTGTCTTTAGGAGCGGTTTGAGAAACAACCCGCTGTCTTTCTTCGCTTGAAAGCTCAAACTCCAAATGGATTTCCAACACTAAGTTTTTAGAAAAATCTGAGACGATGTTATTTGCCCAAACATGGCTACTACGGCCATCTAACACGTCAGCAAGAAAATGAATCGCTCCAAAAAAAGCGGATTTGCCAGAATTATTCTTACCGATCAGGACGTTGAACTGTTCCAACCCTTTCAACTCAACATCATGCAATGAACGGAAGTTTTTAACTTTAACCCGTGTCAATTTCATAGTTTCCCGTATTTATGCTATATGGAGTCCCTCCAAGAAAAAGCTTGGAACGCAAGCGGCAAAAACTCTGTAACAGATTTAAGAAGATTCACTACTGCGAATTTGCGCGATGCTCGGCACTAATGTCCAGCTTGAAGGTGTGAAGCACAACTTCAAATCCAATAAAATTAGTTTTTTTCCCCGCTTCGAGAAGTGCTTTGCGCTTCGGTGATCATTTTTTCAAGAGAAACACCCAATGCCTTAGCCAACATATTTGCGGTGTCCAAAGTTGGGTTGCTTTTTCCGCTTTCCAGCAAACCAACATAAGTTTGATGAAGCCCCGCACGCTCCGCGAGGACAGCCTTGCTAAAGCCTTTTGCCAGTCTGCGGCGTTTCACCACAGCAGCAAAAGCATTAGACAATTCGGCATTCGGCATCTCCGTAAAGATGCGGAGCGAAAACGCGGAGCATGGATAAGAATATATTCTTGTCGCTGGTTGGAACGTTTGTGAAACTCAAATCAAACAAACACTGAAAAATGACTAAACTATTCTTAGATACGTTTTTCTTTTGGCTGACAGTGCTGATCTTAGGCATTTTTGGCATGTTTATTTACTCGTCGGGTTTCACTGAGGGCGACGCGATAGGGTTAATTTCGTTATTTTTAGCCGCCATTATTTTCTTGGTGGTGATGAAATTGATAAAACGGAATCAACCAGCTAAAAAACCCGAATTGAATCTCAAAGGCGGTCATCCAAAATTCGATTCACAAAACGACATACGATGTCGGAAGTGCAATTCGGAGTATGTTTTTCGCCCTGCGGATATTGGGTGTTCCGTTTGTGATACCCCTCCGACTAAAGGACAATTAGCGAGAAAAATCGCTGATGGTAACTGTCCGAAATGCCATTCGGATTATTTTCTGTATCCAGCGGGCTTTGAATGTCCGGTTTGTGATATGAAACCTTTGAAGAAGGCTGCATCAAGACAATTTTCGAGACGAAATAGCCAGCCGAAAAAACGAGTGACAAACAAGTGACGCGCAAAATCGGGTGCAATTCACATTCTTTGACGTGATAGTAAAAACGAGATAACCGAGAGAAAAACGATATTCCCCTTGCCGTAACAAGGGGAAAGAATGGTGGTAGGTAATGGATTCGAACCATTGAAGGCATAGCCAGCAGATTTACAGTCT
>DPLR01000306.1 GCA_003541895.1 Cytophagales bacterium
GTTTTGAAATATAGGTGCAGAGTTATTTCGAAAATAGCAGTAGGTCGCAAAAAAATTTCTCATTTAACTATGATCCGTCATTACAATACGAGTGGGTAGACAAGCAAAATGTAAAACTCACCTGGAGGAAAGCTCCTCTAAACAAAAATTTCTACTCATATGAAATTCAACATCTGGAGCTCGGGGATTACACCGGCACCTACCAAACTTCTATCAATGATACTGTGGCCACAATTCCGCTGGCAAATAAATTTGGAACATTTGCGCAGGTGATATTGACAACTTTACCGCAAGGCGGAAATACGTTCGGGATTCAGTCTGTCCAAAATATTCCTGTTGGAAAATCATTTCCTAGCTTTTATCAAGGAAACATCGTCTACAACAAAACATCAAACAAGTATTTTGCCCTACAGTCTCTTGCTCAGGAAAGCTCAAACTTAATTCGAATTGATGGAACCAGTTTTCAACTGGAAGCAACCTTGCGTATGGGAAGGATTGCCTCTGGTAAGTCAATCGCATTATCAGAAAATGGTCAATATCTATACGTAAGTTTGGCTGATACCATCAAAGAGATTGATCAAAATTCCCTCTCCGTTTTATCAAATCATTACTTCCAAGGCTACAGCATAATTTCCGTATCAAACACAAACCTCATCGCTACTAATAGCGCAGGTGGCAAGCTCATAAAAATGCCCGAGTTTACGGTTATACAAACTTCTACAAATAATGATATGGTCATTTCTCCATCCGGCAACTATTTGAATGCCGACAAAAATATCTGGAAATGGAATGGCGCCTCCTTTGATTTACTTGCTAGCAATAAACAAACCGATCTCTACGGTGCTCAATTCGAAAATGATCAAAAATTAATCATCATTGACACTGATACTGTTAAGGTATTCGATCTTTCATCATTTACAGTGCAAAACAAAATTCCGGTAGAATGGTACACCACTTCTACGGTCGTTTACGATCCAACCTCCGGTTTTATTGGGCGATTACTATCAACCAACAGTGGCGAAAGCGGTTTGTACTATCTCTACAATTCCGATAACTCGCAACCTGTTAAAATTATCGATGTTGGTTATAACAATACCAGTTATGGTGTCTACGACATTATTCTAAATAATAATATGATATGTTCAAATGGCTGCATAGTGCCCTTGTCTTTTTTTTAGTAACAAGTATTGTTTCGCAAGCTCAAGAAGTGACGGGTAACATCAATCTTGGATATTCTACATTTAGCTTCAACAGTTTTAAAGAGTTTCAACACGAGCTGGCAAATTCGTATCCGGTAGGCACTAAAGTTGTCGATGCATTTCCGGGTTATCTGAATTATTCCGCAGGTGTACAGATACTATATAGCTCGTTTTATTTTGGAATACTGGGAGGTCATACTTCCACGGGAGGGCGAATTAGCTATGCCGATTATTCAGGATACATTAAATCCGATCAATTAATATCTGCCAATTATCTCGGATCAATGATTGCAAAAAAAATCTTTGAGAGAAAGAAATTATGTTTCTATGTGGGAGCTGACGTTTTAAATTATTTTAATAAAGTCGTCTTTAAAGAAGTTGATCAAGTTGGTTCAAAAACCAATTCCAGTCAGTTGCAATTTCATTCAAGCAATTTGGCGTTTGGAGGTTTCATTGAATTGCAAAGACGCTCGAAGAAAATCATTTTTAAATCAAACGTTGGTTGGGAACTCCAACTCTCTGGCGATCTTAAATTCGATGGCAACTCAAACCAGCATCTTGTTAACTCATCCGGACAGAACGTTAAAATAAATACCGGTGGGTTGAGAACGTCTATTGGTATCGGGTATCTTTTCACGCAGGGTAAACAGCAATAACAGCTTAGAACGGTTCAAATAATAGTTGGCAATGCTGCACCCCAAGGCAAGAGCCCGTGCGCTGCAACCGGCATTTCCAGAGAAAGGGTTTTATAAGAAGAAGTTGTAGAAAAATTTAGTAAGTAGGGAATCACTTCTTATAAGCAAAACTCTTATCTGAGCAATGGAAAGTATGTCCATTCTGAATAAGAATCCCGATTGCAGTAGTGAGAATTAACGAATCATTATTCAATTTGAAATAACTACTGTAAGGATAGTCTGCATTCGCATAACGATAATAAAGTGAATCACCAATAATCTTGAACTGCTGAGAAGATTCAATCATATTTTGTTGATCACAATAATACCAACCCTTGTCCGATTTATAATTTGAAAAATAGCGATAATCATTATCTGGATAAGAACTCGTCCCTACATCAGTACCACAGTTAATCGTTTGTACTTTGTCAAGTACCCAAGTACCAATGATCTCCGGGTGAGCAAAATTTTTATCGGGTTGAGGGGTAGAGGAAACTTCACTCTTTTGGCAAGCCATCATAATAAGGCAAAACATTAATGCATACTTCATATTCATTAAAGGTTAATAATACAAGTCTACCAAAATACTTTTCTATTTCAAACGTTTTGATCAAGCGACCAACAAGAACTTCAGCTACATCCATTGCGTGCGATGAAAATAAAAATGTTGCGCCTCAAATTCAACAACAGGAGTCATGCAGAATATCGGAGACAATTACGATGGGCATGCCTGTTCCCATCGATCCTTTGCAGTTGAACTCTAACTCGCTGCCAATCATCGTTGGCGATGCACCCCAAGGCGAAGAGCCCACACGGTATAACCCAGCATTTCCAGAGAAAGGGTTTTATAAGAAGAAGTAGAAACAAAACTAAGATCGATGGTGAAGAATGCTATCGATGACGGTAACACCGACCTTGGCTAAAGGTTTTATTTTGACCATCCATTTTCGTTAACCCATCCGACAGCAAAAGAATGCACGGTTGTATCCCAACCATGTACGTACTTGTATATCTTGTATTGAGAGCCAATCAAAGTGAAATACCAATTTACTCCCAGAGAATCCTTTTGTTGGCCGATTACAGTAGCTCTTGTTCCTTTAAAGATTTTACCGATTTGATTACCGGGCAATTCAAGGAGATAGTTTAATGGGGTATCGAGAGCAATCGGTGCATATCGAAATGGCAAAGAATCAGAAGCGCTTTCAACATCAAAAATTGAAAAATTTTTCGGTGGCTCCACGCCTCCTATCACATCGAGGTTTATTCGATTAGTGAAATCAGTTTTATTCTCGCCATAGTTTATGTCAATTATTGAATAACCTTCAATGGCTGGACCACCACTTGCAAGAAGTGAAAAAGTATATAGTCTTCGTACTTTCTTATCAACGATATCCATATCTACAATGCTTGCATCTTGAGAGAAGAAACCAGTGGTGTCTCCGGTTATGTTCAAAACCGTCATCATTGTAACTGGTCCTGGCCCTGAATAAACAAAATCCTTTCTTCCATCATTATTAAAATCTATTGCATGAACGCTTCTTAGATAAGCTGTGTCACCACTGTTTAGTATATAAGGGAAAGATGATTTGACAAAGGCATGCTTTTCTTCGTTGGAGGCTTTCATCTCAACATCGTTCCATTTGAAAGAGGATGAAAATAATTTCCGGTAAGTATCTGTGGTAATTGAGTCCAGCTTGATTGCTGTCTTTTCTTCTTTGTTTGACCTTGAAGTACAACCTCCGTAAAAAAGGATTAAAAGAAAAAGAAAATATTTCATGAGACACTTAAAGGCGAAAGGTAAAGGCTTGCTTTTCGATTTTCAAATGGTGCAGGGGGTGCAACAAGAATTTAGTTGTTCTTAAATGAGGCGGCAAAGAATCCTGCCAGCCCGCTTAAAAGGCTAATGAAACCAGTTGTTATTGTGTCGGATAATTTGTCCTTGAACAAATATATGTACAATAGAAATGCGCAAAGAGTAAACAAAAACAGTATTGCAACAATCACACTGTTTGTATGTTTACCCAAGATCTTATCCAGTTTACTCCTACCATCAAACTGACCACCAACATCTGGGTTTTCTACGGTTAATCTATTGTTTGAATCATTCATGGCGCGTTCTCTTCTGCCCAAACTGTAATATGAAAATTCCTAAAACCACTTTTATTATGTGATTGAGTGCGATATTTTATCGAGACTCTTTTTCCATCCTTTGTATTGAGGTTAAGGGGTTGCGTAACTTCTATGTGTCCGTAAGGATCGCTATCCCATTGAAACAAAGTTACTGTCACTCTTTTCCCATCTTCACTAACCTTTACATTGGATTGGTATTTTTCTCCGGATGGAGAAAAAACAAATTCCACTACTGCAGATAATTTCAAGTTCGCATCAGAAAACTCAAACTCTAACCTGTTACCAAAATCCAAGAGGACTACGCTCTCGTTGTAGACCATTCGCCACCTTGTATTATCTCTATTAAACGAAACAACCATTATTCTTTAATTGTCAATTAAAAATACAAAATTTTGATACTGTTACATAATGCCTAAA
>DPLR01000655.1 GCA_003541895.1 Cytophagales bacterium
ATTTGACCATCGATGTGAACGGAAAGTCTTTGCCTGCCTGGCTCGAAATGAGGCACTCAGGTGTTCAAACTAATTTGTTTGGTCGCGTGATGATTATTGGGGGAAGTGCGAGGCCTATTTCAAAAATTGTTGTTGACGGTACTAAGTTCAATTTCTCTGTAATGCCGCAATGGGAGAAATCAGATAACGAAGTTGAAATGAATGGCAACTTGGTTGGTGATAAGATTGAAGGAACAATTAAAATGACGAGTGGTAAAGTTTTTAATTGGAAAGGTGAACGCATGCCTACGTTGTTGCGCGAGAGTGCACCGAAGTGGGGAAAACAAGTTGCCCTCTTTAATGGAAAGGATATGACTGGCTGGCACACCGATGGCGCGAATCAATGGGTCGTTGAAAATGGTGTGTTAAAAAGCCCCAAGTCAGGATCGAATTTAATTTCAGACCAGAAATTCAACGACTTCAAATTGCACATTGAATTCCGTTATCCTTTGGGAAGCAACAGCGGAGTTTACCTACGTGGCCGTTACGAAGTACAAGTTACCGATGGCAAAGGCAAAGAGCCTTGGGACATTGAACTGAGTGGTGTATATGGTCTGCTTGCGCCCAATAAAATGGTTGCCAAAGAGGCAGGAGAGTGGCAGAGCTTTGACATTACGTTAGTTGGAAGAACGGTAACGATTGCCTTGAATGGAACAACAGTAATCTGTGAGCAAGTCATTCCCGGGATTACGGGTGGAGCTATTGATAGCAAAGAAGCTGAGCCAGGTCCATTTATGATTCAAGGCGATCACGGCCCTATTGAATACCGAAATATTTTGGTAACGCCTGCGAAGTAATCAGACTAATTTACTTTTCATCAAAGCTTCGGCAACAACCAAATCTTCAGGTGTTGTGATCTTGATGTTTTCGTAGCTGCCTTCAAAGAGAGAAATTTTATGGCCTGCTTTTTCGGCTACGCTGGCATCGTCAGTGAGGCTTGCATCTTCTTTGGCTTGATGCGCGTTCTTGATGAGTTGCAGATCAAACGTCTGTGGTGTTTGAATCAAACGAAATTTAGAACGATCAACGGCTTTGGTAGTGTCTTGGTCTGTAATGCGAATGGATTCTTTCAATCGCACTGCCGCAACAGCTGAGCCGTGAACTGCAGCCAACCGAAACGATGCGCCAATTAAATCTGAACTTACCAATGGACGAACTCCATCGTGAATGGCAACCAACCCTTCGCCCTCCATTTTATCCAATCCATTTTTTACAGACTGAAATCGTGTGTCGCCTCCGGTTTGTAAAATGATAGGCTTATTGAATTTGAATTCTTTGCAAATCGATTGCCAGATTCCAAAATCGTCTTGAGGCAAAACTAAAACCAATGAAATTTTCTCTGAGTAATTAAAAAAAGCTTCGATGGTATGAAGCAAAATCGGTTTGCCATTCAGCGCAAGAAATTGTTTGGGCAGCTTGCTGTTAATGCGTGTGCCTTTGCCACCGGCTACAATGAGTGCATATTCTTTTTGATCCATATCAGTGAAACCGACTCAATGTAATTAAACGATTTGTTCTTTTGCTTTTAATAGGACCGAATGAAGTCAGGATAAGATTTTCTCCAGTATTTAGCGTGGCAAATAACGAAGGGGCAGAGTTTGTTTCGTTGGCATCATACACTAGCACCTGGCCAGAAACGATCAGAATAATTTTACTATCGTAGGTAAGCAACCGTCCATAACTTAACCACGGTCCAACCGGAAAGCTTTTGAAGTCTGTTAACTTACCATCCGTTGAAGAAAGAGTGGCAATGATAAGATGGTCAATTTTGTGATCAAGTCCGCCCACTACTTGCGGAACACCCAGAAGGATACTTACTGCAGTAGTTGCCACCATTCGGGTAGCATCCAGCTTAAAGCCTTCGCCAACCAAAACTAAATTTCCATCTTGATTAAATACACTGCCCATCAAATGCATTCGTCTGGTTGAAAGCCTTGCGGCAGAATCGACCTGATCAAAGATTGGCTGGCCTGACAGGTCGAACATGGACATATAGAATTTTCCATTTTTTGAGTTGGCCGATTCATACTCTGCTCCAGCCACCATTAAATCAATTCCATTGGTGGTAAAAACAGAAACATTGCGGAAATTTTTTCCGCCATCTCCAAGTAAAATGGATTTGGTTAGTTTGCCCGATGATTTGTCGACAAAATGAATCTGCTGCAAATAATTTGAATTGAAAGCACTTCCCGTCATGGTTGAGGTTAGCCCAATGATTAAATTTTCGGTGGTTTGAATCAAGTTAAAAAATGGAGCATTTGATATCCATAACTCACGTCCATCCTCCATATTAAAAGCAACCAATTGACTTCTTAGAGGATATGAGCCATAGGCTAAATAAGCTTGAACCAAGAGCATGTCAGGGCTTTGTGCATTAGGAACAAAAGAAAGCTCAAGGTTCTTTAATTTTTTTATTGACTTCGGAAAATAGCGAGAGAAGTCGGCTGCTGTTTTGATGAATGACGAAAGGATTTTCCCTTCCGTAGTACACACATAAAAAATTATTTTTTCGCTATTGCTTTCTTTCGAGTAGAAAGCATGAACGAGAAACTTTCCATTAACATAAGAGGCAAGCAAATTAGCTCGGCCTGCAATACTATAGTTTACTGAATCAGTTGCACGGAGTTCTTCATTTAAAAATACTTTCATGAAGGTTGTAGTTGGTGCTTTTTTTTCGCTCGTTCTAAACAGGCAATATAAACCCTGATTGAAAGGTTGCACTTCAATATAATCGTCTGTAAATTTTTGTTTTATCGTATAAGTTTGAGCAAAGCTCAGTCCATACAAAAAAAGGAAAGCCAACAGCAACTTATTCCTTAAACCAACATGACAGTAAATCATTTTACCCATGTGTGATGTTAAGAAAAAAATGACAAATTCAGTAATCGGGTTTAGACGATTAGCAGTGCGTCTCCGTAAGTGAGGAATTTATATTTCTCCTTTTTAGCTAATTCGTAAGCCTTCATCACTTGTTCGTAGCCTCCAAATGCTGCTGCCATCATTAACAAAGTTGACTCAGGCTGCTGAAAGTTGGTCACCATAGCATTGCAGATTTTGAAATCGTAAGGAGGGAAGATAAAGCGATCGGTCCAACCATCACGTTCTTTCAAACGATTATTGGCAGAGACAGCTGATTCGAGCGAACGCATCGCTGTGGTACCAATAGCGCAAACTTTATTTTTATTGTCGAGGGCGGTGTTCACTTTTTGAACAGCTTCGGTGCCAACAATAAAATTTTCTGAATCCATTTTGTGCTTGGTCAAATCTTCTACATCAACGGCACGGAATGTACCCAAGCCAATGTGAAGCGTAATGAACGTCATGTCTACACCTTTTAGTTGAAGGCGCTTCACCAATTGCTTGGTAAAGTGCATGCCAGCTGTGGGTGCTGATACAGCGCCTTTGTTCTTTGCAAAAATGGTTTGGAAACGGTCTTTGTCGGAAGGCTCAACTTTTCTTTTGATGTATTTTGGAA
>DPLR01000138.1 GCA_003541895.1 Cytophagales bacterium
ATGACAACAAAGTTTCTTGGTTTTGCCGACATGAACTACAATGTAGTTTATGCACAAATGGGCAGAGGAAAAACCGAACGCATTGTGGCTGCTTCATTGAGTAATGTTGCAGCAACACTTTCAAAGCTAGCCATGGATGCCTGTTTGTTCTTGAACCAGAATTTCGGATTCATTTCCTTTCCCGAAGAACTTACTACAGCAAGCAGCATTATGCCGCACAAAAAAAATCCGGATGTATTTGAATTGATCCGCGCCAAGTGCAACACACTGATGTCACTGCCGAATGAAATAGCGTTGGTAACGACTAACCTGCCATCAGGCTATCACCGCGATTTGCAGTTGTTGAAAGAAAAACTTTTTCCTGCTTTTCAAACACTGAAGGATTGTTTGCGCATGGCCACATTGATGCTGTCCAACATTCAGGTGAAAGACCATTTGCTTGAAGACGAAAAGTACAAATATCTTTTCAGTGTAGAAGAAGTAAACAAACTGGTGGTTTCAGGAATGCCTTTCCGCGATGCGTACAAAAAAGTGGGCAAAGAAATTGAGGAAGGGAAATTTTCTTACACAACAAAAATCAACCACACACACGAAGGAAGCATTGGTAATTTGTGTAACGATGAGATAAAGTCATCTTTCAATAATGCACTCTCAAAATTTGCCTTTGAACAAGTAAATGCTTCCATCAAAAAATTGATAGAAGAATAACATTTTTATTTTTTTATTTTTGATTTTTTGCTCAGCATTTTTTGTTCGTCTTCTTTCGCTCTGAATTTTGTAATCTTCGTTATCAGAGCGATTGGTAGTTTTTTATCATGAGGAAATTGAATTGAGCCTTTCGAAGTTTTGTAATCCTTCAATTCTTTTTCAAAAGCAGCAACTCCAGAGCCCGTTGGGAAAAAGCCGATGTGATTTTTGAACAGTGCAAAATAAACCAACACCCCATTTTGTTTAAAAGCTGGCATGCTGTAACTGATTACTTCTTGTGCTTTTGGCGCAGCTTTGTGAATTGTTTCGCGAATCTTTTCTAATCTTCCCCGATGCTCCACCGGTTGATCAGCAATGTATTCATCAATGGTAGAAGGTGCTTTTCCAGATTTCATTTCTTAAAATTGTAATTCGTTAAAAAATTATTTGCCCTCCATATCTTTCAATTCCAACTCCAATGCGCGCGTACTAATAAAAATTTCATTAAGCGAAAGGGCCAATGAAACCAAAAGAAAACCGAGGCTCAGTCCGAACGTGATGAAGCCAGAAATTTCATAATTGAAATACACAAACAGCATACTCAACACACAAAGAAAAAAACTGAAGATGCCGGAGGCCTGCATTTGTTTGATCAGCACCAATCTACGCTTGAGGTTTCTGATTTGCTCGTGGATATTGGTTCGCTTCTCGTTATCCTGAAAAAGTTTGCTGTGCAAATTGCGAATCAATGTAGCCAGTGACAGAAACCGATTGGTGTAGGCCAACATCAACAACGTAATGGCCGGAAACAAAAGCGCGGGTGTATTAATTGAAAATTGCATACTCTGTTTTGAAAAGATAAATTTGCGACCCGAAAGTATAGCACAGCCATGACACCTCAAATTATTCTTTACGTTATTATTTCCATCACCGTTCTCTCATATCTATTCGAGCAGGCACTTGACTACCTCAATTTAAAATCTCACCGCACCGACATACCTGACGAGGTGGCCTCGTTTTACAATAAAGAAAAATACCAGCGATCAATCGAGTATCACCTTACGCAAGCCAAATTCTCTTTTTTAACAAGTGCCTTTAGTTTTCTCCTCTCCATTTTGATGTTGAGCTTTGGGGGCTTTGGGTGGGTAGATCAATTGCTTCGACCAATCGTTACCAACTCTACACTTCTTGCACTTACTTTCTTCGGGGTAATCATGGTAGCATCCGATGTGTTGACTTTGCCATTTCAACTCTACTCGGTTTTTGTGATCGAGGAAAAATTCGGGTTCAACAAAACAACAGTCACAACTTTTTTCATCGATAAGTTGAAGGGATATGTACTCGGTGCAATAATTGGTGGAGCATTGCTTTCCGTTTTAATTTTTCTAATAAACAAAATTGGACCTAACTTCTGGATTTGGTTTGGCTTCATTGCTTCGGTCTTTATTTTATTGGTGAATATGTTTTACGCCTCACTCATTCTTCCGTTGTTCAACAAACTCACTCCGTTGACCGAAGGGGAATTGAAAACCGCTATTCATCAGTTTGCTGCGAAAGTAAATTTCCCGCTCGATAATATTTTTGTAATGGATGGATCGAAGCGTTCAAAGAAAGCAAACGCATTTTTCTCTGGCATCGGCAAGAAGAAAAAAATTGTTTTGTACGATACCCTCATCGAAAATCATTCTACCGATGAATTAGTTGCTGTGCTCGCGCATGAGGTTGGTCACTTTAAAAAGAAGCACATCGTTTGGAGTTATGGGCTCACGGTGATCCAACTATTTTTTACGCTTTACATTTTGTCACTCATGATTTTCAATACGAATCTTTCGCTGGCGCTAGGCGGATCAGCCCAAGCTATTCACCTGAACCTGATTGCCTTCGCGATTCTCTTCTCACCTATTTCAGGAATCACAGGTTTATTGATGAGCCTACTCAGTCGCAAAAATGAATTTGAGGCCGATGCCTACGCAAAAGAAAAATACAATGGAGAAGCTCTTTCTACTGCGCTAAAAAAATTATCGGTTGACTCCTTGAGTAATTTATTTCCGCATCCGGCTTACGTGTTTTTTCATTACTCGCATCCACCGTTGTTGGAAAGATTGAAAGCACTACGTTAATCGTTCTTTTCCATCTTAAGCGCGTACCCTTTCAATTGATACGATGACAGCGTAGTTTGAGCAGTAAGACTCACTTTTGCTTGGGGTACTAGCATTTCTTTTTTATCGCCCATCCAATTGAGACTTTGCCCACACATCAAAAATCGCACACCAGCATTGCTGAGTTCTTCTATGAT
>DPLR01000278.1 GCA_003541895.1 Cytophagales bacterium
TATGTATTTTCTATTTACACGTAATACTTTGTTCACTTGCCGCGCTTGCCCAAAGAAACGGAACAACTTTTTTATTTATACCTGCCGGGCATCGGGAAAATTTTTCCGCTTGAAAACATGGGCGTGAAATTAATGACCATCGGGCTGGTGTGGTTTCTCACGATGATCAACTTTCGGAGCACCAACTCGGGTGACCGCGTGCAGATTATATTTTCCGTTTTAAAGATCAGCGCTATGCTTTTCCTGGTCTTCGGTATTTTTCTTTTCGGCAACGGATCGTTTGCTCATTTCGCACAGCGTAGTCCGCACGGTGGAGTGACTTTACTTCTCGCCATTGTAACAGCCACCTCCGGTGCTTTTTGGGGGTACGAAGGTTGGAACAACATCACCTTCATGGCGGGCGAAATAAAAAACCCACAGCGAAACATTCCGCTCGGACTTTTACTCGGGCTGTTCGTAGTAATTGTACTTTATTCTTTGCTCAACCTCGCTTACGTTTATGCGCTGCCCATTGATGCGATTGCTTCCTCTTCTTTTGTTGGATCAGACGCAGCATCGAGCGCGTTTGGTTTTGGCGCGGGGGCGCTCATCGCTTTGCTCGTGATGGTTTCAACGTTCGGTGCCACCAATGGAAATGTGCTTGCCACTGCACGCGTAACCTTTGCGATGGCGCAAGAGAAAAGGTTTTTTGAATCGATCGGCAGAGTCCATCCCAAATTCAAAACTCCCGGCAATGCGCTTTTGCTTCATGGCGTGTGGACTTCCTTGCTAATCCTTAGCGGCTCGTTCGATATGCTCACTGACATGCTGATTTTTGTGACGTGGTTTTTTTATGGGCTCAGCGCCTTGGGTGTGATGGTGCTCAGAAAAAAAATGCCCGATACCCATCGCCCTTACAAAACCTGGGGCTACCCTTTTGTGCCCATCGCCTTCGTTTCAATTTCATTTACTTTTTTGATACTCACGCTTTACAACGACATTTCAAATTATCTGAACGGAGTAACACCCTTGGTTAATTCTTTGTTTGGATTGGTGTTGACAGCGATCGGGATTCCGCTGTATTTTTATTTTAAGAGAAAAGAAACGAAGGCAATTATTGAGTGACATGGAATTCTTTTCGAACAGACAAAGGCTTTCAATCATCTTAGGAGTAGGCTACCTTTTATTTCTCGGCTGGCTTTCCTCTGCCTGGTATAGCTCTTTCACTTCCTTCCATTTTTTTGATGATCTTTTTGAATGGGAATACCTGGACAAGCTCGGTCATTTATATACGGCATTTTATGGAGGACTTTTTTCATATCAACTATTTGGTGATGCCAAAAACCTAAATCCAATCGCGAGGAAAAAGTGGTTCTGCTTTTTAGGATTTGGGCTGCTCCTTCCGGCCGAAATTTTAGATGGCTTCTCGCTCAACTACGGTTTCTCACCCGCTGATCTGTTGGCCAACGGCATCGGAAGTATTTTTTGCTACGGCTACGTTTCGTACAAAACCGTTTCGTGCTACGCTCCCAAATTTTCTTTTCACGCCACAGCATTCAGTGTGATGCGACCCGAGATGCTCGGCTCTACTTTTCTGCAACAATCGTTAAAAGATTACAACGGACAAACCTATTGGCTCTCGGTGGATATTAATTCCATGTTCAATAAAAAAATTTTACCTCACTGGCTTTTGATTACTGTCGGTTATGGAGCGGAAGGTTTGCTCGGTGGTCATGATAATGTTTGGCAAAATGCGCAAGGCGAAACAATCGACTACTCGAACATTGCCCGAACGAAACGATTTTTTATTAGTGTTGATTTAAATATTGGTTCACTGAGGACACGAAACAAAATTTACAGCTACCTGTTAGCTCCGTTCGTGTTATTAAAATTTCCCGCCCCTGCGATTGAATTCAATGCCGAGCGCGGAATCATTTTCCATCCCGTTTATTTTTGAATTGGCTCAACTCCCACGTTGCGCATCGCTACTCTTTTGATGACAAAGCCAAGCGTTAGCCCAACAGCTGCACAACAAAACATGATGAGGAAAATATTCTCTTCAAAATTTTTTGCTTCAAGATCGAGCAAGCGGCCTGCGAAATAGCCTGTGGTGGTAATGGTGGTTGCCCAGATCAAACCGGTGACCACGCTGTAAAATAAAAAACTGATGGGCTTCAATCCACTCATGCCAATCACCAGCGGAATGATGATGCGGAAGCCATAGAGAAAACGATAGCTAAAAAGAATCTGCAACTTGTGTTTGTGAAAGAAATCATTCACCGGCTTTACGCGAGGTTGAAGGTTAGGGCGCTTGGCGATAAAAACTTTTCCGTTGTAGTGGCCGATCAAAAAATAAATCCAGTCGCTGGTGAACGAGCCCATGAAAGCCGCCAGAGCCGTAAACGGAAAGACAAACAAGCCACGATGGATCAACGATGAAGCGGTGAGTATAGCTGTTTCACCCTCCAAAAAAGTGCCGACCATCAAAGCCAAATACCCAAACTCGTTGATGAATTTTTCCATTGACGATTAGCCTGCTACCACTTTTCCATCTTTAATAAACGAAATCTGAGTAACAACTCGATTCCTCTCGCCCAAATACTTCTGATACAGTTCATCAAAGTGACTGCGTTTTTGAATGGCTTCATCGTAAACTCCGTTCGATCCTAAAATCAACTCGCACACTTCGCGCACGGCATGATCATCGGTGGAGGTGATGTAATCAGCTATCTGATTTTTGACGGAATAATTTTGAAACAAAGGAGCTGCATGATGTTTTACCAAAAAACGAAGCCCGCATTTTTCGGCCATGCCCAGATCGAGCACGTCATCGTAAACAAAAGCAACTTCGCTTGCCTTCAATGAATTGGTCTGCAGAAAATGTTCAAACGCCACCAGCTTGTTGGTCGATTTAAAATACAGCGCATGAAAGTGATCGCGCTGCGAAAGAAGTTTGGCGGCCGGATTATCTTCACCGGTAATCACCGCCACCGCAGGAAGCGAGCCGTGTTTCAGCCAATGACCAAAGCGCAGCATGTTGGTGCCCATGGCATCTACTTCACTGAACGGACTTCCCTGATCCGTTTTAACGCCATCGTTGAACACGCCATCCCAATCGAAGACATACGCTTTGATCAGCGCCAGCTGATTTTTGAATTCAGCAAAAGGGCGGCTAAAAGTGCCGCCCAATTCTGTAAAAATTATTTCAGTATTGTCCATGAAGAATTAATCTCCTTCAAGGTCCTGGATATCGAGCATGCCCGCGGGCTTGCCGTTTTCAGTAACGAGGATCGTATCCACTTTCGACTTCTTGAAGATATCAGCTGCATCGGTCAACAATGAATTGGCATCCACAGAAATCGGAGTGTTGTATTTGAAGTCGCCCATTTTATGATTCAACACATTGCGGCCTTCGGCTTGTAATTTTCTGCGAAGATCTCCATCGGTGAAAACACCTAACACTTTTCCTGATGCATCGGTAATGGTGATAGCACCAAATCCAAATTCAGTCATTTTCACAATTGCATCTGTCAATGAAGTATCAGCCGTTACAACAGGATTTATTTTATTAACTGCATCTTTCACTTTTACAGTCATCAAGCGTGTGTGCTCAATGAATTGCTGTGTACCTAATGAGGTGAAATTATTTTCAGTCAACGCTTTCATTATTTTCCATGGCACAGTGATCGTGTGTGCACCTGCATTGAGTGCGTTGCGCACGTGCTCTGCATTGCGCACGGAAGAGAACATCACTTTCGTATCGTAGCCATAATGATTCACGGCAAACACACACTGCTCAACCAGGTCAAGTGCATCGTGGCCTTGATCTTGCAAACGACCTACCAGCGGGCAAACATAAGATGCGCCAGCTTGCATTGCCATGTACGCTTGTTGCAAGGTGTAGATCAAGTGCACATTCACAAGCAAGCCTTCTTTTCTCAAAAGATTACAAGCCTTCACACCTTCCAACGAAACCGGAATTTTGAAAACGGTCTTCTTCGGATCAAGACCTAAATCCAACTGACGCTTTGCTTCTTTCAAAACATCGGCTGCAGTATCACCCAGCGCTTCGATCTGAAGTACAGGAACAATTTTCGAAAGTTTTACAATCAAGCCATCGATGTCGGTTACACCACCACGGTGCATGAAGGTAGGTGTAGTAGTAAGGCCGGTAAGAAATCCAAGTTGAAATGCATCTTCAATTTCCTTTAGGTCGGCTGAGTCTAAATACAATTCCATAGAAATTTATTTTCAGGTTTAGGTAAAATTAGTTTAACACAGGAGTTTGTTGACGATACTTTACTTCAATGGCATGAAGCTCGATCAACGGTTTCAAAAATTCTTCGAGATCGTACACACAAAGCTGGCTGGCAGCATCGCACAAAGCCTTCTCAGGTTCTGGGTGTGTTTCAATGAACACACCGTCTACTCCGGCAGCAACACCACTGCGTGAGAGCACAGGCAAAAATTCTCTGGCTCCGCCTTTCGCATCGGCACTTGGAATTCCATACTTGCGAATGGCGTGCGTAATATCAAACACCACCGGGTATCCAATTTTATTCATGTGGTAGAAACTGCGCGGGTCAACAATCAGGTCGTTATAACCGAACGTGTAGCCACGCTCTGTTAAAATGATTTGATCATTTCCGGCTTCAACACACTTCGTTACCGGATGCTTCATGTTATCGGGTGCCAGAAACTGGCCGTGCTTGATGTTGATTACCCTTCCCGTTTTTGCTGCAGCCACCATCAATGCGGTTTGCATGCACAAGTAAGCCGGAATCTGGAGTACATCTACCACTTCGGCCGCAGCCGCTGCCTGCTCAGGATAGTGGATGTCCGTCAACACAGGAAAACCAAACTGCTCCTTAATTTTTGCCAGCATCTTTACGCCTTTGTCAAGACCCGGGCCATTGTAGTATTTTAAACTACTGCGATTGTCTTTGCTAAATGACGACTTGTAAATGATTTTGATTTTCATGCGCTCAGAAACTTCTTTCAGTTTCTCAGCCGTTTGCATCATGATTTTTTCTTCTTCAATTACACACGGGCCAGAGATGACGAACAACTCATCGTTTCCACACTCAATATTGCCCACGCGAACTATTTTCTTATTCATAAAATTCAATTTTTAAGTTTGAAACATTCCTACCTAACGATTGAAAGGCAGAATTTAATAAAAACTTAGCAAAGGTATTGACTTATTGTAAATTTTAACGCTTAATTTTGCGAAAACAAATTTTAAACCGAATGCCTTTTATCTAACTCAAACCACTAACGCGAATTGGAAAAAGAATTCTTAACCCTCGAAACGTGCGCACTTGCAGCACAATTCTCTGACAGCCTTCACACGCTGCGCTTACCCAACCTCTTTATTGCCATCTCTGGCAAACGACCCGCAAGGCGGATCCGAATCTGATACCTGCATTTTACTCAATGCGAACTGCAAAATGCCCAGGGTATTTTGCACCTTTTGTTTTTTAATACTTTTTGAATTTTAATAGAGAAACTAACGTGAACAACAATATAATTGTGCGCGAAGCCACTGCTTCTGATGCGCACTGGGCTGAAACAATAACTAACGAGATGGCCGAGTCGGCCAAGGCACGGGGCACAGGCATCGCCAAGCGGTCGCCTGAGTACGTGAAAATGAAAATGGAAGAAGGCAAAGCCGTAGTTGCCCACACCGAAAGTGGCGAGTGGGTAGGCTTCTGCTACATCGAATCGTGGGAGCACGAAAAATTTGTGGCCAACAGCGGACTCATCGTAGCTCCGGCATTCCGCAAGAGTGGTGTGGCCAAGCAAATCAAACAGAAGGTATTTGCGCTTTCGCGGAAAAAATATCCTGACGCAAAAATATTTGGGTTGACTACGGGATTAGCGGTTATGAAAATCAATTCCGATCTCGGCTACGAGCCCGTAACTTATTCGGAACTCACCAACGATGACGAATTTTGGAAAGGTTGCCAGAGCTGCGTGAACTACGAAATACTGATGAGTAAAAATCGTAAAAACTGCATGTGCACGGCTATGCTTTACGATCCGGCTGAAAAGGCGAAAGAAGAACCAAAATTGCTCGAGGCTCTTGAACAGCACAAACCTGAACCGGTTACGCGCGAGGCCAAAGAGTTTGCGTATTATTCAAAAATCTACGAACGGTTCTTGCGCCTCAAACAATTTGTTTTGTTGAAAGGCGGTAGAAAAAAAGAAAGCGATGAAAACAAAAAGTCACCGCTATTAAGTTTTCTTTTTTTCTGGTAAATCAACTACGGCATTTTAAATTCTATATTCTTATCAAATGAAAAAAGTTGTTTTGGCATTTAGCGGGGGATTGGACACTTCGTACTGTGCTATTTATCTCACGAAAGAGTTGGGGTATGAAGTCCACACACTAACAGTAAACACCGGTGGATTTTCTTCCGAAGAAATTAAGTCGATTGAAAAGCGTGCATTAAGCCTTGGCGTGAAATCGCATAAGACCATTGACGAGACAAAAAATTATTACGACAAAGTAATTAAGTACTTGGTTTTCGGGAATGTATTAAAGAATGGAACCTATCCGCTGAGTGTAAGTGCTGAGCGGATGTCGCAGGCGTTGGCAGCAGCAAACTACGCGAGAGAAATAAATGCCGAAGCCGTTGCGCACGGAAGCACAGGTGCCGGCAATGACCAGGTGCGCTTCGACATGGTGATTCAAATTCTTGCTCCCGGTATTGAGATCATCACTCCCATCCGCGATATGCGTTTGAGCCGCGAAGCTGAAATCGAATATCTGAAGAAGAATGGCGTTGAGATGAATTTCGAAAAAGCGAAGTACTCTATTAATAAAGGAATCTGGGGAACTTCGGTGGGTGGTAAAGAAACCTTGAATTCACTTGGCATGTTGCCCGAAGAAGCGTGGCCAACACAGATCACCAAATCTGAAAAAGAAGATGTAACGCTTGGCTTTGAAAAAGGTGAATTGGTAAAAGTGAATGGAAAAAAATTCCCTCATCCTACCGAAGCCATTCAAGCTCTGCAAGAAATTGCCGGGCCGTTTGGAATCGGTCGCGACATTCATGTGGGCGATACCATCATTGGCATCAAAGGCCGTGTTGGTTTTGAAGCAGCTGCACCGGTGATAATAATTAAGTCGCATCATGCGTTGGAGAAACACGTGCTCACCAAATGGCAGTTGAGTTGGAAAGATCAGCTCGCCCAGTTTTATGGCAACTGGCTGCACGAAGGCCAATACCTCGATCCAATCATGCGCGATATGGAAGCGTTCCTCACCAGCTCGCAGCATAATGTTTCAGGCGAAGTTTCCGTTTCACTTTATCCCAATCGATTTGTGATCAACGGAATTACTTCTTCTTACGATCTGATGTCGTCTAAGTTTGGAAAGTATGGCGAAATGAATTTGGGCTGGACAGGCGATGACGTGAAAGGCTTCACCAAAATTTTTGGAAATCAAGTGGCAATTTATCATCAAGTGAAAGCGGAAGCAGAAAAGAAATGAGCAACAAGGTAAAAGTCGGAATAATCGGAGGCGCGGGCTACACAGGAGGCGAAACCATTCGTTTGTTGTTGAATCATCCGTTGGTGGAGTTGGTATTTGTTCAAAGTAGAAGTCAGGAAGGAAAATTCTTGCATAACGTGCATTCGGATTTGGTAGGAGAAACATCGTTGAAATTCACTTCAAGCTTTGATAAAAATGTTGACGCAGTTTTCCTTTGTCTCAGTCACGGTGAAAGCAAAAAGTTTTTAGCCGAAAATATCTTTTCTGATTCAATAAGAATTATTGATCTCGGAAATGATTTCCGCTTAGGCGATTCCGTTGCGGGGAGAACTTTTGTTTATGGGCTTCCTGAATTTAACAGAGAAGAAATCAAGAAAGCTAAAAATATTGCCAACCCCGGCTGTTTCGCCACCACCATTCAATTAGGATTGCTTCCGTTAGCAAAAGCGGGAATTCTAAATGAAGTGAATACTGTTGGTATTACCGGCAGCACGGGCGCAGGGCAAAAATTACAAGAGACCACACACTTCACCTGGCGGGTAAATAATATTTCTGCCTACAAAACTTTAACGCACCAACACCTGGGCGAGATCAACCAAACATTGAATTTACTCCAGCCGAATAAAAAGGCTCAAGTGAATTTTGTTCCGTGGCGTGGAGATTTTACAAGGGGAATTTTCGTGAGCTCAATTGTTGAATCAGATAAAACCTTGAGTGACCTGAATCAACTCTACAAAGAATTTTATGCATCTCATCCATTCACGCATGTGGCCGATACCATGATCGATCTTAAACAAGTGGTGAACACCAACAAATGTTTGATCTATCTCGAAAAAGAAGGAAATAAATTAGTCGTTCATTCTGCATTGGATAATCTTTTGAAAGGTGCCAGCGGGCAAGCCATTCAAAATATGAACTTGATGTTTGGCTTTGACGAGACGCTAGGACTAAAATTAAAAAGTACCGCATTTTAAAAAATCGTTATTCGTTAGCGGTTAAACGGTTAACCAAAACGAAGAACGAACAACCATTAACGAACAACGAATATGAAGTTAGCCATTATCGGAGGAGGAAATTTAGGCACAGCCATCGCGTTGGGTTTGGTTAAATCAGGCACCAACGCCTCTACTATTTCCATCACACGAAGAAATCTTTTCAAGATCGATCACCTGAAGAAAGATGGATTCGCTCTTACCACAAATAACATCGAAGCAATCAAAGATGCATCTGTTATTTTTCTTTGTGTACAACCGAAACAACTCTCACACCTGCTTGACGAAATCCGCTCGTCATTGAAGCCAGAACAGATTTTGGTTTCAACTATCACTGGAATTTCAACAGAAGAAATCGCACAACATGCAGCCGTAAAAATTCCGATTATTCGCGCTATGCCAAACACGGCCATCGCCATTGGCAAATCGATGACCTGTCTTTGTGCGAAAGATGCCGATGAAAAACATTTGAGTGTGGTGAAAAATATTTTCAATAAACTCGGTGAGACATTGGTGATTGAAGAACGCCTGATGAAAGCAGCTACCGTGCTTGCCGCGAGTGGCATCGCTTTCGCCATGCGGTATATCAGAGCTGCAACGCAAGGCGGAATTCAAATGGGCTTCGATGCCGAAGAAGCACAACTGATTGCTGCGCAAACCGCCAGTGGCGCGGCTTCTCTCCTACTCACACGCGAGTCGCACCCCGAAATGGAAATCGACAAAGTAACAACTCCCGAAGGCTGCACCATTGCCGGACTTAACGAAATGGAACATCAAGGTTTGAGCTCGGCATTGATTAAAGGAATTATCACTTCATTCGACAGAATCAACAACATTAAGAAATGAAATTATTCGATGTATATCCGTTATTCCCGATCGAGCCCGTAAAAGCCGCAGGCTCGTGGCTGTGGAGTAGAGACGGAAAAAAATATTTAGATCTGTATGGCGGCCATGCAGTGATTTCGATTGGGCACAATCATCCGCACTTTGTTCAGCGATTGAAAAATCAGCTGGATAAAATTTCTTTCTATTCCAACAGCGTTAAAAACAGTTTGCAGGAAGAATTCGCGGAGAAGTTGGGGAAACTTTCCGGCTATCCGGATTACGAATTGTTCTTGTGCAACTCTGGCGCTGAAGCCAACGAAAACGCATTGAAGCTTGCCAGTTTTGTTACCGGGAGAAAAAAAGTGATCGCATTTAAAAAGTCTTTTCACGGAAGAACTTCAGGCGCGGTTGCTGCAACCGACAATCCAAAAATCGTAGCACCATTCAATGCTAATCATGAAATTGAGTTTTTGCCTTTCAATGATTTGAATGCTACCAATGAAAAAATAAATAACTCAGTTGCAGCAGTAATTATCGAAGGGATTCAGGGTGTAGGTGGAATTCATGTAGCCTCGAATTCCTTTTTAGAATTGCTATCAAAAAAATGCAAAGAAGTTGGAGCACTTTTAATTCTTGACGAAGTGCAATCGGGCTACGGGCGTTCAGGAAAATTCTTCGCGCATCAATACAGCAACGCGAAACCCGATTTGATTTCAGTAGCCAAGGGAATGGGCAATGGTTTTCCGATTGGTGGCGTGTTGATCAATCCAACGATCAAACCGTGGAGCGGAATGCTCGGCACAACGTTTGGGGGAAATTATCTTTCTTGTGCTGCGGGATTATCTGTTCTTGAAGTAATTGAATCAGAAAACTTAATGGTGAATGCCTTAGCTGTCGGAAATTATTGGATGGATGAACTTAAAAAATTGGAAGCCATCAAAGAAGTTCGCGGACTAGGTTTGATGATCGGTTTCGATTTGCCCGAAGAATTCAGTTCGCTGCGAAAAGATTTGTTGTTCAACAACCATATTTTTACAGGGGAAGCAAAGCCCAACACCGTGCGATTGCTACCTTCGTTGGCATTGAAAAAATCAGAAGCCGATATTTTATTGGAAGCCTTATCCATCCACTTAAAAGCCGTTGTGTAATGAAGAAATTTCTTTCTGTAGAAGATGCTCCCTCCATTTCAACGTTAGTTGAACGCGCGCTTACTTACAAAGCCGATCCCTACAAAGACAAAACGCTAGGCCATAACAAAACGATGGGGATGTTGTTTCTTAACCCAAGCATGCGCACGCGCATCAGCACACAACTGGCCGCGAAACAATTGGGTATGGAAGTAATTGTATTCAATGTTGGGCAAGAAGGTTGGGCATTGGAGTTTGAAGAAGAAGTGATCATGAGTGGCACCACCGTAGAAAACGTGAAGGATGCTGCGCCTGTGCTGGGGAAATATTTTGATATACTCGGTGTCAGAACTTTTCCAACGCTAAAAGATAAAGTAGAGGACTACAGTGAATTTTATATTCAGCAGTTTGTAAAATATTCGGGCATTCCCGTGGTGAGCCTCGAGAGTGCAACACTTCATCCGCTGCAGAGTCTTACTGATGTTATCACCATCACTGAAACGTTTAAAGAAAAGAGAAAACCAAAAATCGTACTCACCTGGGCTCCGCATGTCAAAGCTTTACCGCAATGTGTAGCCAATAGTTTTGCACAGTGGATCAACGCGTGGGGCAAAGCTGACTTTGTTATCACACATCCGGAAGATTATGAACTGGATTCAAAGTTTACCAATGGCGCACAGATCATTCACGATCAGAAAGAAGCATTGAAAGGAGCTGACTTTGTTTATGTAAAAAACTGGAGCACGTACACCGACTACGGAAAAATTTACAGTAATGATCCAAGCTGGATGCTTACACAAAAGAAAATGGAAGTCACCAATCAGGCGAAAGTAATGCACTGTCTCCCCGTACGAAGAAATGTAGAATTAAGCGATGAAGTGCTCGACAACCCGAACAGCTTGGTGACACACCAGGCGGGCAACCGTGTGTGGGCTGCGCAAGCGGTGTTAAGCGAAGTTCTGAAAAGTATCAAATAGCGACACGAACATGAACAAATTATACATCATAAAAATCGGAGGAAATGTTCTTGACAACGAACATGCACTTCATACATTTCTGCAAGACTTCGCTTCGATTCAAGCGCCAAAAATTCTTGTGCACGGTGGCGGAAAAATTGCCACGCAAATTGGCAATCAGCTGGGAATTGAATCGAAATACATTGACGGACGGAGAATCACCGATGCACAAACGCGCGATCTCGTCACCATGGTGTACGGTGGTTTGCTCAACAAACAATTGACAGCTCACCTGCAGACGCTTCATTGCAATGCCATTGGTGTGACCGGTGCAGACGGAAATTTATTGAAGGCCGTGAAACGACCCATTGGTAAAATTGATTACGGCTACGTGGGTGATATCAAACCCGATGATGTCAACTCTACGTTTTTGTATTTTTTGCTCAAGCAAAATGTGGTTCCGGTATTTGCACCACTTACGCATTCGAACGGACAAATCTTAAACACGAATGCCGATACCATTGCTTCTGTACTCGCCATTTCACTTAGCAAACATTTTGAAATTCGTTTGATGTTCTGCTTTGAAAAGAAAGGTGTGTTGAAAAACGTGAATGACGACAGTTCAGTGATCCATCAACTCAATGAATCATCCTATCAAAAATTATTGAAGGATGGCGCACTGGCTGATGGCATTTTACCAAAACTTGAAAACTCTTTTTCGGCCATCAACGCTGGCGTAAAAGAAGTCCTGATCGGTGACGCGAAAGATCTCATCAAAAATATCCGGGAAACAACGGAAGGCACACTCATTACAAAATCATGAAAACCATTAATGAGTTGCATTCAGAAAGCATCGATTTGCTTGCCAAGCTGATTGCAACTCCATCGTTTAGTCGCGAAGAAAATAAAACTGCAGATATCCTTCAAGAATTTTTTGCATCGCATCATATTCAAACGCACCGCAAAGGAAATAACGTGTGGGCGATTGGTCAGCACTTTGATGAAACAAAACCCACGCTGCTCCTAAATTCGCACCACGACACCGTAAAACCAAACCCGGCTTACACGCGCGATCCGTTTCATCCAACTATCGAAGAAGGAAAATTATTCGGACTCGGAAGCAATGATGCGGGCGGGCCGCTTGTATCACTCATCGCAACATTTTTGTTTTTCAATTATCGAAATAATTTAAAATACAATTTGGTATTTGCAGCTTCTGCCGAAGAGGAGATTTCTGGTTTCAATGGAATTGAAAGCATCTGGAACGATCTTCCAAAAATTGATTGTGCTATTGTTGGAGAACCAACGCTTACCGATATTGCTGTTGCTGAAAAAGGTTTGCTCGTGCTTGATTGCACCGCGAAGGGAAAAGCTGGTCATGCCGCTCGTGAAGAAGGCGTGAACGCGATTTACGAAGCGCTAAAAGACATCGAGTGGTTTCGTTCATTTGAGTTTCCAAAAAATTCTTCTGTGCTTGGAAAAATAAAAATGTCGATCACTGTAATTAATGCCGGACAAGCGCACAATCAAGTTCCACCTGAATGCAAATTCACAGTTGACATTCGTGTGACTGATTCTTACACCTTAGAAGAAGTTTTGGAAACAGTTCGTCAACATGTGAAATCAGAAATTGTTCCACGCTCGCTTCGGTTAAGACCATCAGGAATTACCGAAGACCATCCACTTTATATCTCAGGGAAAAAATTGAATAAAAAATTGTACGGCTCGCCCACCACATCCGACCAAGCGTTGATTCCTGTGGCATCTATTAAAATGGGCCCGGGCGATTCAGCACGCTCGCATAGTGCTGACGAATTTATTTTTATAGACGAAATCAAAAAAGGAATCGAATCATACATTCAACTAATTGAAAACTTGTAATGGCAAACGAGCGCGTAAAAATTTCAAAGACAGAAATTCTCTCTAACAACTGGTACACGTTAAAGAAAGTCACCTTCGACTTTCAAAAAAGAAATGGTCAGTGGGTCTCGCAAAGTCGTGAAGCATACGATCGTGGTAATGGCGCCACCATTCTATTATACAACAAAGAAAGCAAAACCGTAATCCTCACTCGCCAATTTCGACTTCCCACATTCATCAATGGAAATGAAAATGGAATGCTTATTGAAACTTGTGCCGGCCTGCTCGACCTTGACAATCCTGAAGATTGCATTCGGAGGGAAACCGAGGAAGAAACCGGTTATCAAATTTCATCTCCAAAAAAAATATTCGAAGTATACATGTCACCAGGCTCAGTCACTGAGTTGTTGTATTTCTTTGTTGCAGAATATTCTAAGAACATGAAGATAAATGAAGGTGGTGGTGTAGGTGACCATGAAGACATCGAGGTATTGGAACTTCCATTTGAGCAAGCTTACAACATGATTGCCTCGGGTGAAATCAAGGATGGAAAAACAATTATGCTTTTGCAGTACGCTAAACTAAATTTGTCATTAGCTTAAGATTGATATGAAATTGTGGCAAAAAGATAAAGACTCGAAAAAAGAAGTAACCGATTTCACCACAGGCAAAGATCAGGAAATGGATCTCTACCTGGCAAAGTTTGATGTACTTGGTTCGTTGGCACACATACAAATGTTGCAGTCGATTAATTTACTCACAAAAGAAGAATTGAGTTTACTTAGTGCAGAGTTAAAAAATATCTATCGCGAAATTGAAAAAGGAAATTTTGCAATTGATTCAGGTGTAGAAGATATCCATTCACAAATTGAATTGCTCCTCACCAAAAAGTTAGGCGATGTAGGCAAGAAAATTCACAGTGGCAGATCGCGCAATGATCAAGTGCTTGTGGATATTAAACTTTTTATTCGCTCTGAACTTGAATCGATCGTAAACGAAACTAAATCACTGTTTGACTTACTGATTCAACTCAGTGAGGCACACAAAGAAAAATTACTACCGGGCTATACGCATTTGCAGCTAGCCATGCCTTCGTCTTTTGGATTGTGGTTTGGTGCCTACGCAGAAAGTCT
>DPLR01000277.1:0-4490 GCA_003541895.1 Cytophagales bacterium
GATCAAAAACAAACAGGGCCAGTTTTTTTAAATTCAAATTTGAACGCAGCGTGAAATTGAAAATCTTATAAAGCGATTCTTCCGGCAAATTATTATTGATGGCTTGTGTAATCTCGAGCAACGCACCTAGCTCAAGCGCTTTGCGATCGACTTCTTTTTTAAGATCAGAGGTAGAATCCGTGGACTTCATTACTCAAAAATAATTATTCTGAATTAGAAGCAACGAATTAATTATGTTACCGATCGCCCTTTCCAACGATAACCCGATGCCTGCGACAAAAAACCGATACCTAAAACGTAAGAAGGATAAATAAATTGCAGCAAAAGAAAGGAAATCAAATTGAATTTGACCTTAAGCGTACCTGAAACAAACCGGAGAAAGACCAACTCGCCCAAGACCTTTGATAACAAAATAGTAATGAGAAAAGAAGACGAATTGAATAAAGATGCAGCAATCAATAGCATCCACGAAAGTTGAACCAGTATAATCACTACCGCCAATGATTTTGAAAATACAGATGAGTTCACCTTCCATTTGCCAGCCCAACGCAAGCGCTGTTGAATAAAATCATTGAGCGAGTTTTGTGGCGCAGTTACCACCACACATTCGCTGGGGTTCAAAACCTGAATGCTGTTGGGATACTTTTCAAGAATCTTTCGCATTAGAAATTCGTCATCACCTGAAGCTATATTTTCATTGCCCAAGTATCCTTTCACTTCAAAAAAGGTTTTTCGCCTGAACGATAAATTTGCGCCATTGCACATGGTAGGCTTTCCTAATGCGGCAAGTGAAATTCCAGTGCCGATGACGCTAGCAAATTCAACGGACTGAAGTGAATTGAAAAAAGAAGTAGCATCATTAATAGCCACCGCCCCAATAAGCATATTTGTTTTTTCGTGGGCAAAATCTTGGTTGATAAGAGTTAACCAGTTGGAGGGCAGAATGCAATCAGCATCGGTAGTAGCGATGATCTCGCCAGAAGCCAAATGTATTGCATGACTCAACGCTGCTTTTTTTCCATGGCTCTCACCAGGGATGTGAACGATTTTCAAGTTATTAATTCGGCTTAACCATTTCTCCATTTTGGAGACCGAATCATCTTCCGAATGATCATCCACTAAAATGATTTCAAAATTGGAACGAGGATAATTTTGCGCAGCCAAACTTTCAAGCAGACGATCGATATTTTTTGATTCATTTCTAACCGCTACCACCACTGAGATAAGAATAGTGTTTGAAGAAGATGAAGGTTTAGTTTGTAGTGCACTCAACCAGCCAATACAAAGCGCAATCAAAAAGATAAAATATAACCCGAATACGAGACCGAAATAAACATCCATTGAAGGTTAATTTGTAAGTTTGAGCGTGGACAAAGTTGAGAAAAAAGTTGTGAAGGAAAAGGTGATTCTTGGTCTTGACCCCGGAACGAACGTGATGGGCTATGCGGTGATCACAGTAAAACTGAGCAAAGTGACCCTCAACCAATTTGGAGTAATCAACATGGGCAAGTATGGTGAGCACGCATTGAAACTTAAAAAAATATTCGATCGTGTTCTTGCGTTGGTAGATGAATACAAACCCGATGAAGTAGCTCTTGAAGCTCCCTTTTTTGGCAAGAACGTGCAATCGATGTTGAAGCTTGGGCGCGCCCAGGGTGTGGCCATGTCGGCAGCACTTTACCGCGAAGTGCCCATCACTGAATACGCACCCAAGAAGGTGAAGCAGTCTGTAACAGGCAATGGCAATGCCAGCAAAGAACAAGTAGCCAAAATGTTGATGCAGATTTTTTCCATCAAAGAGATACCGAAGCTGCTGGACTCCACCGATGCGCTTGCCGTGGCAGTGTGCCATCACTACCAAAATGGATCCCTGAAACCAAAATCGAAATCCTGGGAAGGTTTTTTGAAGGAGAACCAGAACCGAATTAAAGTGATTTGAATTTAGTCCAAAGTTTAATGAAGAATGTTCTTGTAATCACATTTAGCAATCTCAAAAACGATGCTCGCGTAAAGCGGCAAATTTCATTTTTTGGTAACGGATATGAAGTAACTGCCGCATGTTATGGTTCACCGAAAGAATTTTCATTTATTCAAATAAACCCTCCTCGGCTTAGCCTGATCAATAAAGCTATTTCAGGCATACTACTGCTGTTTCAGTTTTATGAGAAAGCCTACCAAATGCTGTATGGTCAACACCTGAACCTAAAAAAAGACTTTGACCTGATCGTTGCCAACGATATTGAATCTCTGCCTCTTGCTTTTCATTTGAAGGGAAATGCTAAAATTATTTTTGATGCTCACGAATACGCTCCGCGTCATTTTGAAGACAAACTTAGTTGGCGAATATTTTTTCAGGGGTTTAATACGTACCTCTGCAAAAAATACATTCAGCAAGTAGATGGCATGATCACTATTGGTCAAGGCATTGCCGATGAATATCAAAAGCACTTTGGCATAAAGCCTGTGGTCATTACCAATGCACCAAAATACCAGAATCTTGAACCACAACCCGTTGATCCTAAAAAGATCAAATTAGTTCACCAAGGAATTGCGAACCCATCCAGGAAATTGGAACTGATGATAGAACTGATGGATTTACTCGATGATCGGTTTCACCTTGACTTGATGCTGATGGAACCCACGTTCAAATCAGGAAAAATTTATTTGGAGAAATTGAAACGCTTGATAACTGGTAAAAACAGAATCAATTTAGTTCCTCCACAATCTACCAATGAATTGATCGGCAAATTAAATCAATACGATATTGGCATTGTATTGATTCCCCCCATCAATTTCAATTACCAAAACACACTGCCCAATAAATTTTTTGAATGCATTCAAGCGAGGATCGCTTTAGCTATTGGACCCATTCCAGAGATGAAAAAAATAACGGAGCACTACAGTATTGGCATTGTATCTGAAACTTTTGACCCCAAAAGCCTCGCTGACGATATCATGAAACTTACCGAAGAGCAAATAAATTTATTCAAGAACAATACTAAAATTGCGGCAACAGAATTAAACGCAGAAAAAAATGAGGTGCTTTTTAATAATCTGATCAACCAAGTTTTAAACAGATGATCCGATAACTTCTGAATAAACTTGCTCTGCCGATCTCACAAACTTTTCTTTAGAAAATTTACTCAACACATATTCTCTGATTTGATTACGGTCAAAGTATTGGTAATTCGCAATCATCCACGCGATCCCTTCCTTTAGTTTTTCTTCGTTTTGATTTTCTACCAAGATTCCATTGGAAGCATCCACAAAATCACCTGGGCCACCATTGTCAAAACAAACTACGGGTAATCCACTGGCCATCGCTTCAACAATGGATATACCAAAAGTCTCAAACCGGCTTGTATTCACAAAAAAATGGAGCCGATTTAAAAAGGTGGGTATTTTTTCATAATCGATAAACCCGTGAAACTTAACCTTCTCTTGAAGTTGAAGTTGCTCAACCATACGTTTATACTCGGAAATAAATCCACCATCACCGGCAACGTGCAGCACGAAATCCCCTTTCACATGCGACAATGCCCTAAGCAAAACATCCAGTCCTTTCACATGTTCACGCGTCAAGCGGCCAATGAAGCCAATTGATACGGCTCCATCGGAATAAGGTTGAATTGAAAACCTTGACACATCCACCATGTTAGGAATGACTCGAACATTTGCCCGAACATATTTTAAAATCTCCTTGGCTGACTTCTTACTCACTGTAATCACAGCGGCCGCTTTTTTCATGGCGAAAAGCGTTAACCACCGATGCACAAGACTGCGGAAATTATTGGTAATGAAAGTATGCTCAGTTATAACATAAGGCTTCCTTGATTTCTTGCTAACCAACCACGACCAGAATCCACCCGGGTAACCAATGTTTCCGTGGATGACATCGGGTTGAAAAGACTGGATTACGTTAAGTGCAACTTTGCGGCTCACCAAAAAATAATTCCATTGATTGTAAAGTGGAAGGGATCGTTTAATGGTAAGGCGAAACTCTTTCACTTTTCGGAATACGGATTCTTTAACGGTATAAGAACTTAATCCGAAACTCTCGTAATCTACCTTCGCAGAAATCACAACAACTAGATGATGTTCAGCCAAAGCACAAGCTTGCTCGCGAACAAACACACCATGGTTGGGTTTGTTTTCATCAGGGTACCATGGCGTGAGAAAAAGAATTTTCATCGCGGAACAAAGATCACATTTCCGAAATCAGGAAGCGACTTGCTCGCAACAAGATTGCCAAGCTTATCTACATGATGCGGTTCGTAAATTATTTCATCAAAGAAATTCTTAACGTCAGCAACAGAATACCCAGCCGCTTTGTAGGTAGGACTATTGATTTCGATTAATACATAAGGCCTGAATTTTTTTAGTGTTTCTTTTCCACCTTGCAAGGCATACAACTCACTTCCTTCTATGTCAATTTTAATAAAGTCGATTCTATTCACTTGAAAAGAATTGAATTCATCATCCAATTTTTT
>DPLR01000277.1:4805-5101 GCA_003541895.1 Cytophagales bacterium
AATCCTTCATGCACATCATCTACTTCATGAACTTGAGCAACACCATTCTGTTGAGAAAGCCCAAACGGACAAACCATAATATTACTGAAGTTATTAAGCTTAATGTTTTCATTCAAAAGCGAAACCATTTTCTCCATCGGTTCGAAGGCAATTACTTTTCCGGCAGTTAACCGCTTTGCCATAAACAACGAGTACTCGCCCAAGTTTGCTCCGATATCAATCGCCACCATATCCTTTTTCAAAAAACGATGCATGAAAATAAATTCGCGAAACTCATGAAACCCCGCCCAATAAAA
>DPLR01000277.1:5480-7255 GCA_003541895.1 Cytophagales bacterium
AGGAGCACCTTCAAAGGTTTACGAATCCACTCATGTGGAGTAGAAATGATATTCGCGTTGAGTGTTCTGAATATTCTAGCTAGCATTATTTAATTATCTTTTTCCATTCAAAAGCTTTCAATTCATTTCGATAAGCCCAAATCAAAAGTGCCGCTCCTAAAAAAATATAAAAAGCATGGAGCAACAGCGGATACGTACCTCCAAACAACGGCTCAATTCCTCCTATGATCAATGCAAGTAAAAGCGGGGCTACTATTAATTTGAACGCATTGAACTGAATTGAAAATTTATTTTTAACTCCGAAAAATAATATGGTCACCTCTACAATGTAACCCACCCACGTTGCGATAATAGCACCATGAATACCAAACTTCGGTATCAATAAAATCATTCCTGCAATTTTAATGGTAACGATCACCAAATAAAACAAAGGCAAAGGTTTGGAATATTTCAGGCTAGCGTAAGGCATGGCAACATAAAAACGAAACGACCTAAGCAAATACGTAATTGCAATGTAAGGTATCCACTTGATCACTGGAAGGTATTGCGGTCGATTAAACCAATCTACTAACTGTTGAAGTACTGCTGGCATAATGAAAATACAGCCCGTCACCAGAATAATCGTTACAGCCGTGAGTCCGTTGTAGTACCGATTGATTTCAACCGTGGTTCTTTTTTCTGTTTGAAGTGCTGTAATACCTAACACTTTTGGAAAAAATGAATTATAAAAACCGGTGAGCACAAATTCAATTGCCTGTAGACATTTAAATGCAAAATCATAAACCCCAACTTGCGCCAAGCTTTCAAGGGGCAAATAAAGTTTTAGCAATATTTTGTCGTAATAATTATTAAACCATTGCATGATCTGATAGATCAACGATGGATGATTAAAACCAAACGTAGACTTGATCAAGTTGAAATTATAATGGAACCCATATTCACGATACACATTGAACAATACCCACAATCCCGATATTGTAACAGCAAACAATCGGCCGAGCATTGGGCCGGTCAACTCATTTGGAAATAGATGCAGCCCAACGATAGTGAACGAGGCGATCAACGAAAACGAAATCAAATTTTGAATTAAGAACCCTATTGCTCTCTCTTGGGTTTGCAGCAAGCTGCTATTCACTTTAAACAATGATTGAAATACTCCGGTCACAACAGCCACTAAACCATAGGGATAAAAAGAAATTTGATCATCCCCATAAACTCTTTCAAAAAGCCAATGACCTGTTACTACAAAGAAAGCACCGATGCCAAGGCTCACCAATAAAATAAAGGTGAAGACCGAGCTAACAAAAACCGAAAGTTGTGCTCGGTTGTGTTTAAAATCGTGATAGAAATTATAGATGGACGTATCGAAACTATACGTAACAAGAACTTGAACCAACAACGAAAAACCCATGTATAAAATCAATGCGCCATAAACGGAGGCTGATTTTATGTACTCTACATAAACCGGAAGCAAAATAATGGCACTTGCCATTGGCAATGCACCAGCAATGGTATAGATGACAGAGTTCCGTATGAATTTTTTCGTGATCAAATTCAAAACTTATTTAGACGTAGGAATCTCATTTAATAGTTCGGCAATTTGTCTTGACAACTGTCGATGGGAATATTTTTTGTATGACTCCGAGCTTACGTTCGCACCATTTGCTTGGAACTGGTCATAAAGTTCAATCACCCTTTTTTTGATCAACGGAACCTGATCTTTCGAAAAAATATTTTCTGGCTGGGACTCTGAAAGTATTTGAGCAGCATCTCCA
>DPLR01000603.1 GCA_003541895.1 Cytophagales bacterium
TGGTTTGATATTGAAAGCATCAAAGAAGCACTCACCACCAAAAATAAAAAATGGACGCGCGTGCGCGGTGCATCAACCATCAGCCAACAGGTGGCAAAAAATGTTTTTCTCGGCCAGGGAAGAACTTGGCTGCGCAAAGGTCTTGAAGTGTATTTTACTTTTATGATTGAATTGGTTTGGGGTAAGCGCAGAATACTTGAGATGTACCTCAATGTAATCGAGATGGGCAAAGGAGTTTTTGGGATTGAAGCAGCTTCTAAATATTATTTTCATAAGTCGGCAAAAAAGCTTTCGCGTTACGAAGCGGCTGCCATTGCTGCAGCGCTTCCAAGCCCGAAAAAATACAGAGTGAATCCTCCCTCTAATTATGTGGCGCAACGAAGTGAACAAATTGTTGGGCAGATGAACAACCTTGAGCCTGACGAAGACATTCAAGAATTGCTTAAATGATTTTTACAGATAGCTGAGCCACCAATGTTTGTGTGCGCTCTTGTAATTCGCAAACTTTTTGCAAACAGGGTATAAGATCAGCACTACCAAAATCCATACGGCATACAAACCCCAAAGACCAAACCCAATTCCATTCGGTTTAAAATAAAATGGATTGTTGGGCGAGGCAATATCTTTCACTCCAAATCCTTGCCAATAAAAAACTACCACCGTAATAACATGAATCAGATAAAAGTGAAGAACATAATAGAGCATTGGTACGCGCCCAAAAATATTCATGAACCTAGTAAATGAATTTTGAACTTGCTCGATTACTGCTAAGAAAATCATAGCGGGGCCCAGTGTCATGCAAAGGAATAGTAGCGAAGGCGGATATTTATTCAAATTTAAAAACGAGAGAAAAGTATAAACAGCGCCACGAGGTTGAACCGACCAAGGCATTGGATCACCGTAAATGTTAATTAGTCGTATAATAATAAACGCTGCAATGATTGCCGTTCCGAGCTTCAACAAAAGTTGTTTTCGTTTGGATGCATCAAATTTTTCATCGTAGAATTTTCCGAAACAAAATCCAAGCATCATCACACCCGTCCATGGAAGGAAAGAATAAATGATGGCAAAAAAATGATCAGGCACGAATTCATGAAATGAAAAATTAGCGGTGAGTAAGAACTCCAAAAAGATATTTTTCCGAGTAGATGGATCGACTAATACAAAATCAGAAATGTTATGGCCGGCAACAATTAAAAATCCGATGACGAGGATGAGATGAAACGGAAGCTGCACCGCAACGCCAAGGAAAATCATACTTAGACCAATCGCCCAAATCACTTGGAGTATAATGACGTTGTAATGAGGATTGAATGTCCAGCCAAACGTGACGATGGTAATCTCCAAGAGCACAAGCCAAAATCCTCTTTTAAAAAGAAAAACGCTCAATTCATTTTTAGATAAGCGCTGGCTCATCAGGTAAATGGAGGTGCCCGCCAAAAAAATAAAAATGGGTGCACAGAAATGCGTTATCCAACGCGTGAAAAAAAGTGCTGGGAATGTAGTCTGTAAATTGGTTGGATCAAGTGCGGCATCAGCAGCCTTTGAAAGATCGGCTTTGTAAAGGAAGTCACGCACATGGTCGAGCGCCATAATCACCATGACCGTGCCGCGCAGAATATCCAACGATTGAATTCTGTTCCTAGTGATTGTTAAAGTCATTCGATGGAATATCCTAAATGACTCGAATTATAACCACGCAGTTTGAATAATGCTGGCAATGATCATTCCAAGCACATGATACACTGAATCAATGATAACCAGTTGAAGCGATTTTCTGGTGTAAATATAACTCATGGCAAGGCTAATGGTTGCAAACAAGCTACAGAGCAATCCAATTTTCGCAGCAACAATCATGGTGGTTGGATGAATGATGGTTACGAGGCAGCCTATACCCACGCAAGCGAACAGACAGTAGATGAAAGTTACGGCCATCACTTTGCCCATGTTCTTTTTATCTTCTTCGGTTGGGTTGCCAAGGTTGTGGCCTTGCATCCAGGCTTTACCTGCCACTTTCGGGTTAAAATAAATTGCACCTAGGGCAAAATAAGCAATGGCCGATACGGCCACGGCTACGTAATTGAGTTGTGTTAGTATCATATGTTTTGGGATTAGAGTTAACCAATTTAGTAAAATAAGTTCGAGTGAAAACCATAATGGTCGATCCCGTTTCAAAAGCTTCATTTTCTGCGTTTCTCAAGCGACCATTTCTTGTTACCTTTGCCGCCTAAATTGACAGTCTGAAATGAAGGGATTGGACCACATTCGCAATTTTTGCATCATAGCGCATATTGATCACGGCAAAAGCACGTTAGCCGATAGGCTTTTAGAAGCAACAGGGACACTGAACCAACGCCAGATGCAGGCGCAGGTTCTGGACAATATGGATCTGGAGCGGGAAAAAGGAATTACCATCAAGGCGCACGCAATTCAAATGAATTACAAGTTTGAAGGCAAAGAATATACACTCAATTTAATCGATACTCCTGGTCACGTTGACT
>DPLR01000530.1 GCA_003541895.1 Cytophagales bacterium
AGCTCAAGTGCACGCTGCATGAAAAGTTCATCGGGTGTCATTCGCTTTTAGTATCATTGCAAAGATGATTCCTAAGTTAACGAATTCCAAAGTTGTTTTTGAGCTGATCAAAGCTCAACTGCAATGGAACGATGCCAACGAAATTCATGCTGTTGCCTTATTGCTCATGGAAAAACTTTATCGTGTTTCTCTAACCGATATTCTATCAGGCAAAGAAATTCCGCCAATGGATTTCACTTCAATAATCGAACGACTCAATCAACATGAACCTATTCAATACATCTTGGGTGAAGCCGATTTTTTTGGAAGGAAATTTAAAGTGAACCCATCCGTTTTAATTCCAAGGCCTGAAACGGAAATTTTAATTCGCGAAATCTTAAAACTAAATCTTCTGTCGCCAACAATTCTCGATATTGGTACCGGCAGCGGATGCATTGCCATTACGTTGAAATTAGAAATTCCGAAAGCCCATGTTTCCGCTATCGATGTAAGCCAGGCAGCCTTAATCACAGCCAATAGAAATGCGCAATTATTAAATGCCGATGTCTATTTTATTCATGGCAATATTTTGACCGATGCCTTCACAGAAGAGGTGAGTATCATGGTGAGTAATCCTCCGTACGTAACAGAGTTTGAAAAGAAAGCAATGGATTCGAATGTGCTCCATTTTGAACCTCATCTTGCACTGTTTGTTCCCGACTCAAATCCACTTCTGTTTTATCGCGCCATTGCCGAAAAAAGTAAAACCATTCTTAAGCCCAACGGGAAACTTTTTGTAGAAATCAACGAAGCACTAGGTCAAGATGTGAAAAGACTTTTCGAAGATCATGGATTATCTGAGGTAACAATTAGTAAAGACCTCAACGGAAAAGACCGCGTGGTAACTGCCACCCGTTAAAAATCAGGACAAGGAATAATTAATTTATCCTTCGGTGGTTTGCGTGGATCGCGCGTGCTCCACGAATAAACTATGCTAAACTCGTGTGCACCTCCGCTCGCAGGACCAAGTTTGGAGATGGTGTAATCGTAACTGTAGCCAATGTTCAAAATATCCTTAGCTCCCTTTTTTGTGAAACCGATCAGTAACACAATCGATTCGTTATTAACTATGCCATTAAAACTTTTGAATGGAACACCACGGTACCATGTACCAATGATGAGCGGCTCAAGAGTATAGTAAACACCCAAATCCATTTGATCAAATCTTCCTTGATGACGGTATTGAAAAGTAGGCGTAATACTTCGCTCCCTTGGCTTCGAATAAAATCCTGATCCCATTACACCCGGCCGCAATAAAAACTTCCAGCCCCCGTGCCCGCTGATTTTCATTGGTAATTTATCAGGGGAGCCAACCAACGATTGGTCTGGTTGTGTAAGGTGAGCGCCCGTAACCCCAAACCATCCATTCTTAGAATAGAAAAGTCCGCCCATGGTCATGTCACCAAAAAATTTGGATTGACCAGAATTCAAACCTTCAATAGAATTTTTATTCACCACCTGACCCGTGGTCTGATCAAATTGATCACCGAAAGTAAGTTTATCAAAATTGATTGATCGATTGTACATGCTCGCTTGAAAACCGGGGCGGAAAGAAAGTCCGTTGGTAATCTTCAAATCGTACGAAATCATTGCACCAAGATTGGTCGATTGTAATCCGAGCAAGCCTTCGCGATCGTTGTTGATGATAAACCCAAGGCCAATATTTTTATTCTCGTTATAAAAATCCCCGAAGGCAGAAATAGTAGAGAAGTTAGCATCGATAGCAGGCCACTGATTTCGGTAGTTGGCACCAATACGAGCCTGACCTGTTGCTCCGGCAAATGCAGGATTCAAATACAAAGGCGCTGCATAAAATTGAGAAAATTGAGGATCTTGAGCAGTTACTGTTGCACACGAAAGCAGGATACAGACACAAGAAGCAATCAATCGATACATCTGGCAGAATAAATTATCAGCACTCATCCAAGCAAATTAAGTTGTTTAAATTGACATAATGAAAAACATTTATAGACAAAAGCAGGGCATTCGACTATCTAACGATATTTTTCTTGATATTGTATATTTTTAAAATCAGCCATGCGTTATAACTTTCATAACGTTTTGGTTTATACAGAACTAATTAAATAAGTAAGGGGGAGCAAATCGGAGATTTTTTGAAGGCATGAATTTGAGGAAGCTATTATTTTTTTCTTTGGGTATTGTTGCATCCATCGCGGTTGAAGCACAAAACCTTTCACAACACAATTGGTATTTTGGAAATAAGGGAAATGCCATCCGGTTCAATCGGGCAACCAACAAACCGTTTGTTGTTACCAATAATGCCATTACTGTTGGCACCGGAGGAACCGCGGTTGCAACCGATCCGCTAACGGGCGACATTCTCTTTTACACGGATGGCGTAAATGTTTATAATGCAAATCATCAGGTGATGCCCAATGGTTCCGGACTCAATGCGAACACAGGGGCCAATCAACCCGTAGTGCTAAGTTCAAAACCACACGACTCTACCAAGTTTTATATTTTCACCAACACAGCCCACTATCCCACGGTTGGTTCCATTTATATCGACACAGTTGATATGAATCAATTTGGTGGCTCAACTTTTCCGTCACCGCCCTTGGGTGATGTCATTGCAAAGAACAAAGCAATGGCAGGGCTTACAGGTCGTTCGGAAGGGATGATTGTTATACCCACATCCACAAAGATGGATACGCTTTGGCTAATTACTCACAAGAGTGGTAGTCAGGATTACGCAGTTACTCGAATAGACAAAACGCGAACATTTCCAACAACAGTTTATACGATTGCATCTAATGTTCCTCCTCCTGGACAAGTTCCAATTTCAGTTGCCAATTTTTCATATAACAAGAGATTAAAGAAACTGGCAGTGTCCCCTCAAAACCCAAATGCAGATGCGTTGATTTTGAATTTTGATGAGACCACGGGTGCACTCACGTGGGACAGATACATTTACAACACCGGACAACCAACAACCACTGGCCAATCGATTTATAATATACAGTGGGATAATGCCGGGCAATACCTTTACATTTCGCGCGTTGGCGAAACCGGAATAAACGCGGATGTTTTTCAATATGATTATCTTAATCCGGGCAATACATTAGTCAGTGTACTCAAATCACCGGAATACCGAAGCTGGGGATTACAACTCGCACCTGACAGCACCATCTATCATATTTATCAAACAGTGGCTGGCGGGCCTTACTT
>DPLR01000316.1 GCA_003541895.1 Cytophagales bacterium
CGCAGATGTGATGCCTATTTTTGTGACTCATTGTGCAACGCCAGCTTGCCACAATTCTACAGCGGCAGGTGGAGTTGTATTACAAACCTATGATGAGATCAAAGCAAAGGTAGATCGAATTAAACAGAGGGTATTGGTTGACAAAACAATGCCACCCAGCGGAGGATTGAGTATGTCTGAACTCAATATCATTCAATGCTGGATAAATTCTGGAGCCCCAAACAATTAAACGTATGAAACGATTTTTCATTTTGCTTTTAACTCTCAGTGTGATCGGGGTTTTATATGGTATTTACCTTTTCAATAAAAAACCATTAGACACACGTGAACAAAATGCTGACTTTGAATTGACTTCTGAGCAGTTGGTTAACGAGTTTTCTGCTAATGAAACTTCAGCTTCTGCAAAATATGCTGACAAGGTTTTATTCGTGACCGGAAAGGTGAACGAAATAAATCTCAATTCAGCAACCGTTTTCCTCGAGTCAGGTGATCCGCTGGCAGGTGTTACTTGTAGTTTTTATCCTGACGAAGCACCGCAATTAAAAGAGTTGAGAGTAGGTCAGGTTGTAAAAATAAAAGGGAAATGCACAGGCAAACTAGCTGATGTTGTGCTCAACAACTGTAGCCTGAGTTCATTAAACTAAAATCAAACTACTATGAATCGTAAATTCGTTTTATTGATCATCTCCTTAACTCTGAGCGCAGGCTCTGTTCTCGCCCAAAAGTATTTCACTAAAACAGGTACAATAAATTTCACAGCAGGCACAGCTTTGGAAGACATCGATGCTAACAACAAATCGGTAACGTGTGTTTTTGATGCAGCCACCGGCCAGATCGAATTTGCCATTCTGATCAAAGGATTTGAATTCAAGCGCGGACTGATGCAAGAGCACTTCAATGAAAATTATTTGGAAAGTGATAAGTACCCCAAATCAACTTTCAAAGGGAAATTTGATGTTTCAAAAATCAATTTTACAAAGGATGGAGATTATGCCACTGTGGTAAAAGGAACGTTAGAGATACATAATGTAAAAAGGGAAATTGAAGTGCCCGGTATGTTTAAGGTTGATAAAGGTGTGATCTCTTCAACATCCACCTTCAAAATACTGTTGGCAGATTACAAAATCGAAATACCAGGGGCAGTAAAAGATAAAATTTCACCTACGGTTGAGATTCAAGTTTCTTGCGACTATAAACTTTTGAAATGAAAAAAATTCTGACCCTATTTTTAGTAGGCCTAATAATCGAAGGACGAACCCAAGATTTACTATCGTTATTGGGTGAGGACACCAAAACCCAAAAAACATTTCTAACAAATTCCTTTAAAACTACGCGTGTGGTTAATTCTCACTCCGTAGAATTTCTTAGCCCTGGAGTCTTAGACGTTCGCATACTTCATAGGTTTGGTACTATCAATGGTGGTCTTGATAACCTCTATGGTTTTGATCAAGCAAATATGCGGCTTGGATTTGACTATGGAATTTCAAAACGAATAATGATGGGTGTTGGAAGAAGTAACGTGAACAAAGAACTTGATGGCTTTCTAAAATATAGAATGATTTGGCAAGGCACAGGGGCAGGGAGTATGCCTTTTTCTTTTGTTGTTGTGGCAGGCTCAACGCTTATCACAATGCCCTATGCTGATCCGAATCGCACGAACTTTTATTCTTCGCGTTTAGCTTATTATTATCAGGTTTTGATAGCTAGAAAATTTTCTGAGCGACTTACAATTCAGTTGGCGCCTACGGTTGTTCACCGAAATTTGGTGGCAGAAACATCTGATAAAAACGATATCTATTCCATTGGTTTTGGAGGTCGATTTAAATTGAGTAAACGCACTTCCTTTAATTGGGATTATCAATATGTTTTACCAGGCTACCTGAAGCAAGGCTATTATAATTTTTTTGCTGTTGGTTTTGACATTGAAACTGGTGGCCACGTTTTTCAACTTCATGTAACGAATAGCATTGGCATGAATGAGCGGGCGTTCATCACGGCCACCACAGATAATATTAACAGCATGGGCTTGCGTTTGGGTTTCAATCTCTCACGCGTCTTCACGGTTACGCACAAAGAGCATCAAAAGGAGGGAAGATAAAATCTCAATTGAGTGGGGAAGCAGCAACACCAATTCGCGAGTCTGCTGTGCCGTAGTAAAGAAACCAATTTCCTTTGAAAGGAATCATCCCTTCAATAAAACAAACTTGGTTCACCTGACCGTTGAGTTCGTAATCTTTATCAGGCCTCAAAAAATTTTTCTCTAATCGGTCAATAATTTTAGTGGGGTCCTTCAAATCAAAAAGTACTTGGCCAGCACAGTAGGCTCCTCTAGAAATTGAAGGATCACCTTGGGTGTCATGATTCATTCCGTTGTAGAGCAACAAAATTCCTTTTTCGGTGATTAAGGCATAAGGCCCACTTTCTACTAGACGACTATCAAAATATTTTTCACGTGGTTTCAAAACACTTTTCCATTGGTCATTTTCTTCCACGGGCATCCAATGGATGAGGTCGTCTGAAGTAGCGATGAACAAATCAGTATCGCCAAAATACATCCAATATTTACCGCTCACTTTTGCAGCAATTATTTTATCGCCTTCGCGCTTCCCAATGATTGCACCCGACTTACTCCAGGCGTCTTTATACTTCCCAGAAAATACCAACCCTTCTTTTTTCCAATGGAGCAAATCGGTGGATGAAGCAATGCAGAGCCGCGCCACTTTACCATCATAAGCAGTGTATGTAAGAATGTAAAGCCCATCGGCCCGCGTGATGATTCTCGGATCTTCAATGCCGCCTTCCCATTCAAACTCTTTCATGAAATCATTGTCGGGAAAAAGTACAGGCTCTTCTCTTCTTTTAAATTGGATTCCGTCTAAACTGAAAGCAAGACCGATCCGCGATGTGCCGG
>DPLR01000063.1 GCA_003541895.1 Cytophagales bacterium
GCCAAAAATAAATCCGGGAGTAATAAAGACTTTTGTTCCGTATAAAATCTCGTCAAGCCATTTTTCAACATCGGCAATTTGATCGGGAGCTTTCGCCCAAACGAATAAGCCCGACTGCTTCGAAGAGTAAGCGCATCCAAGCACATCCAGAATCTTGTAAGCAGCTTGCTGTCTTTTTCGGTAAATCGAATTTTGTTTTTGAAACCAATCAGCATCGCTCTTCAACGCTTCTGCTGCTGCGTGCTGCAACCCCAGGAACATTCCAGAGTCCATGTTGCTTTTTACGCGAAGCACTGCATCGATGTAATTTTTATTTCCGGCCACCCAACCTATTCGCCAGCCGGCCATGTTATGACTTTTGCTGAGCGAATTCAATTCAAGCGCAACATCGGCTGCGCCTTCAATCGATAAAATACTCAGCGGACTTTCATTTAAAATTAAACTATACGGATTGTCGTTGACGATGAGAAAATTATTTTCGCGCGCTAAGTCAACGAGTTCTTTCAATTCTTCTTTCGAAGCGATTCTCCCCGTAGGCATGTGCGGAAAATTGACCCACATGATTTTCACTTTCGATAAATCTTTTTTGCGAAGCGCGGCTACATCAATTCCCCAATTCAATTTTTCGCTCAATTGATAGGTCACAATTTTTGCTCCTGTCAATTTTGCAACCGAAGCATACGTTGGATATCCAGGATCCGGAATCAAGACTTCATCGCCTTCGTTCACAAAAGCCATGCAGATGTGCATGATGCCTTCCTTCGAACCCATGGTCGGAAGAATTTCAGTTTCGATGTTGAGCGAGACCGAATAAATCTTTTTGTAAAAACCGGAAATAGCTTCGCGCAACTGCGGAATGCCTTTGTAATTCTGATACCCGTGGTTGGCCGGATTTTTTGCCGAAGCAATCAGTGCATCAATTGTATTTTCCGATGGTGCCAAGTCAGGGCTGCCAATGCCAAGGTTAATCACTCTCAACTCAGGCGAATCAAGCGAACGCACTTCAGCCAGCTTCTTGCTGAAGTAATATTCTTCTACACCTTTAATTCTATTAGCAGTCTCAATCATTGTCTTATGTCTTTCTACTTACTACTTACGTCTATTTGTATTCAATTTTCCCTTTCTTATACTCGCCTAACACATTCAAATTGTGCGTTTGCTTTTTCACTTTAGTCAATGCGTCATCATAATGCTTCCGGTCGTTCCATTCTACATCTACGTGAATGGAATATTCTTTCGGCTTGCCGATTACTGGTATCGACTGAATTTTGCTCAGGTTGATTTCGTTGTTTTTAAAAACGGTGAGCACGTCAGCTAAACTTCCTACTTCGTTGAAGACCTCAAACGATAACGAAGCCTTGTTACTTTCGCCATTTGAATTTTCATCGCGTGACAATACGAGGAAGCGTGTAAAATTTTTCTTGTGCGTTTCAATTCTTCGCGCCAGCATTTCCAAGCCGAATTTTTTTGCTGCGAATTCATTGGCGATAGCAGCCGTTGCCTTCAATTTTTTCTCTGCCACTTTTCGGGCGGAGATGGCGGTGTCATCGCTTTCGCGAAGTTCAATGCCGTTGAGTTTGTTAAGGAAATCGTAGCACTGCCTGATCGCCATCGGGTGGCTCTCTACCGTTTTAATTTCTTCAAGGGCAACGCCCGGGTACGCAAGCAAGTGCAAATGAATGGGCAAATAAATTTCGCCAACAATGGAGAACTTAAATTCTTGCAGCAAAAAATAATTCGGGAGGATGCTTCCGGCAATGGTGTTCTCAATGGCCATCATGGCGTAGTCGGATTCTTTTTCCTTGAGCGACTCGCACAGCTTGTGAAACGTGAGGCATTCCACCGGCTCGATCGAATCGTTGAAATACTCGCGCGCAGCTACTTCATGAAAGCAGGTGGAGATTCCCTGGATCGCTATTTTTAAACCTTGATTCTTCATTCGAGAATTTCTTGCATTGATAAATATTTTAACTCCCGTCTGTCTTTATGATTGATATGCTTCACATAATGAGATTTACTCATCGGTGTAATCATGCGAATCAATTCAATCATTGATAAGATCAACGATCGTATAATAATTGTCATCCTGTAAAAGTTGTTCTTGAGCATCCTGGTTAAAAAGAGAGAGTCCCGGTTTTGCCGGGACTCTCTGATATTTTCGTTTTGTTTATTCTTTTCTCAAAAGCGATTTTATCTCAAGTCCCGCAGGAGTTGGTAGAAATAAAACCAAAAATAAAATCGCTTGTTGTTCATAGTGATTCAAAGAAAGAAGAAAATTTTTTATTGACCAAATGAAAGCAAAGAGATTTTGAATAAAAATTATTTTTCAACTAACGAGTGTTGGGTGGGGTTAAGCTAAAAAGTTCTCCGGTTTCGATTGCATATATTTGAGCATATCGACATTAAAATTGCTTAGCAATGGCAACAATTTCAAGATGGATAGTACCAAGTTATTTTACAGAAGAGAAACACAGGACTGACCAATTGATCTTTGATTTAACAGATCACCTGAAGCTAATGTTAAAAAATGAAGTGTGGAATAGAAAATTCAACTATGGTTTTAGCACGGGCCTAAAAAATACGAACCTAGATGAAATAAAAAGCGCAGTTATAAGAGTGTTTCCTCGTTTCATTCAGGGTTATGTAAATGAAAATAGAGTACCTGAATTAATTGAAAATGTTTGCGGTAAGGTTCCCTCCCACTTAAATGTGAATGGCTATAAAAAATGGTCTCATCAAATCGGAGTTTCAATAATTGAAATAGTGTATCATTCTGACACAAAAAACATACCGACAAAAAGTGATTTAACTAATGATTTTGTTCCAAATTATGACATAAAGTTTATAGAGAAATTCCATCAACATTTGGCTGTTTTAAAGGAGTTGGCCTCATTTTTCTTAACTGGACTGCACTTAAGTTTCCCAACGGAGTCAATAGTGGTCAGAAATGACTCGCCAATTAACGATGGATTTTTCTTAATAAAATCAGGCAATAAAAGCTACGCAGCAAAAGTTAAAACAAGCGCTTTTATGCATGAAATACTTATCGAGACAACGAAGAGATCTAACATTGAAATAAATTTAAAGGGACTTTCATCAGTATGGCATTTTGATTTATGGCCTTTAAAAAGATTCCTAAATGCTGTTGAGTCTGATCAGATTTCAATGGACAATCTTTTGGATTTAATCTATTCGCTTGAAGGTCTATTTGAAAAGAGCGCGTCTGCTGATTTTATAAAGTCAATGTGTATTTTGAATTTATGCCGGACGAAAAAAGATGCTAGGGAGATGAAAAATTTATTAGATGTAGCCTACCGAATCCGAAATGATATTGCGCATGGAGAGCGTTCATATGATCTTTATGACTATGTTAAACTTGGAGGTAAGGAAACTCTTGCGCAAATGATCTATTGGAAAATGAAAACTATTGTTGCTTGTATGTTGATAAAATCATTATCAAAACTTATTGAAAATACAGAAATGAGAAACTTAAGATTCAACTCAGACGACTTTATTGATTTGACATTTAAAATTTAGAAAGTTTGCTAAGTCATGATCTTTTAAATGCCATATGCAATTTTAATAGCAGAAGTTTCTTATCCAGAATCCCATTACATTTGCACTCCCAAATTTTTCGAAACCGCATGAGCCAGAAAAAAATCACCCGCGCACTGATCTCTGTTTTTTATAAAGATGGCCTCGAGCCTATCATTCACGAACTGGCAAAACAGGGAGTTGAATTTGTTTCTACTGGCGGCACGCAAGATTTTATTGAGAAATTGGGGTACAAAGTTATTCCCGTGGAGCAGCTCACGGGTTATCCTTCCATTTTTGGTGGAAGAGTGAAGACACTTCACCCGGCTGTCTTTGGCGGCATCCTTTACCGAAGAGACGACAGCGGTGATGTGAAGCAAGCCAGCGAATTCAAAATCGAGGCGATTGATCTGGTGATCGTTGATCTTTATCCGTTTGAAGAAACCGTGGCAAAGGGCGGTAGCGAAGAAGATATTATTGAGAAGATTGACATTGGAGGCATTTCGTTGATTCGCGGAGCGGCCAAAAATTTTAATGACGTGCTGATCGTTTCATCACGCAACCAATACGAGGAATTGCTTCAGTTGTTGAAGAGCAAAAACGGCTCAACCGAAATAGCCGACCGCAAAAGATTTGCAGCGTTGGCGTTTGATGTTACCTCGCATTATGATTCGGCCATTTTTGGGTATTTCAATCAAGAGCAAAATATTCCAAGTTTCAAGTCGAGCTATCAAAACGGAAAGACCTTGCGCTATGGCGAAAACCCTCATCAAAAAGGAATTTACTTTGGCGATTTAGACGGGCTCTTCGAACAACTCAACGGCAAAGAACTTTCGTACAATAATTTAGTGGATGTTGATGCGGCCGTTAACCTGGTGAAAGAATTTGAAGGCGAGACGGCCTTTGTCATCATCAAGCATACCAATGCGTGCGGAGTGGCAACAGCGCCTTCTGTTAAAGAAGCTTACCTAAAATCATTCCAGGCCGACACCATTTCTGCTTTTGGCGGAGTGCTGGCCACCAACCAGAAAATTGATTTGGGTGCAGCCCAAGAAATGAACAAGCTGTTCTTCGAGATTTTGATTGCTCCCGATTACGAACCTGCCGCGCTCGAACTCTTGAAATCGAAAAAGAACAGAATCATCCTTCAACAAAAACAAGAGCTTTCAGGAACTAAACAATTCAAAAGTTTGCTTAATGGAGTAATTGAACAGGACTTGGATTTGCATACGGATGCCAAAGCAGATTTGAAGACCGTAACCAGTCGCGCGCCATCGGAGCAAGAAGTAAAGGCGCTTCTCTTTGCAAGTAAGATTTGCAAGCATACGAAGTCAAATACCATTATCCTGGCAGTAGATGGGCAGATGTTATCAAGTGGCGTTGGGCAAACCAGTCGGGTCGATGCTTTGAAGCAAGCTATTGAGAAGGCAAAAAGCTTTGGGCTTGAATTGAGGAATGCGGTGATGGCATCGGATGCTTTCTTTCCGTTCCCCGATTGTGTAGAGATTGCCAGTCAACAGGGAATTGTTTCCGTTATTCAGCCAGGTGGCTCGATCAAAGACAAAGACTCGATCGATTTTTGCGACAATCACAACATGACGATGGTGTTCACGGGCTATCGGCATTTTAAACATTGAGCCAAAAATATTGCATCAACAAGTTTCTTGTTTGAATCATAATAAAACCCGTGATTATTTCTTTAATTTCGTGCCAGTTTTAATATTCAAAGAGAGGGACATTTCATGGGATTTCTTGATTTCTTTACCAGCGACATTGCCATTGACCTTGGCACCGCTAATACGCTCATCATTCACAAAGACAAAGTAGTTGTAGATGAACCGAGCATCATCGCATTAGATAAGACCGCAAACAAAGTGCTGGCCATTGGGCGCGAGGCGATGCAGATGCACGAGAAAACGCATGATAATATAAAAACGATTCGTCCGCTGAAAGAAGGCGTGATTGCCGATTTTCACGCGGCTGAAATGATGATTCGTGGCATGATCAAAATGATCGACACTGGCAGAAGGTTTTTTCCGCCTTCATTACGAATGGTGATTTGTATTCCTTCAGCCATTACCGAAGTAGAAAAGCGCGCGGTTCGCGACTCGGCAGAACATGCCAACGCAAAAGAAGTTTATATGATTTACGAACCGATTGCCGCTGCTATTGGAACAGGTATTGACATTGAGCAGCCCATTGGTAACATGGTGGTGGATATTGGTGGAGGTACAACTGACATCGCGGTGATTGCTCTTTCTGGAATTGTTTGTGATCAGTCAATTAGAATTGCGGGCGATACTTTCAACCGCGACATCCTGGACTATATGCGCAGGCAACACAACCTTTTGATAGGTGAGCGTTCAGCCGAGCGTGTAAAGATTGAAGTTGGTTCAGCCATGACCGAGTTAGATGATGGTCCCGATGATTATGAAATCCGTGGACGTGATTTGATGACGGGCATACCAAAGACGATTAAGATTTCTTATTCAGAAGTTGCCTTTGCTCTTGATAAATCGGTTTCAAAATTGGAGGAAGCCGTGCTCAAGGCATTAGAGCTTTCGCCTCCAGAACTTTCGGCAGATATTTATGAGCGAGGAATTTATTTGACTGGTGGAGGCGCTTTGCTTCGCGGTCTTGATAAACGCCTTGCTTTGAAAACCAAGCTGCCGATTCATGTGGCGGAAGATCCACTGCGCGCGGTGGTTCGCGGTACCGGTGCCGCATTGAAAAATCTAAACATGTATCGTAAGGTTCTCATGACCTAATGAATGGAACGGCTCTTTAATTTCATTTATACTTACAGGGCTTTCTTCACATTTTTTTTGCTTGAGTTTTCTTGTGTGTGGCTGATCATTGAAAACAATCAATATCAAAGCACCAAGTATTTTAATACATCAAATCGGTTCGTAGCCAATATCAATTCCGTTGCCCAAAGCATGCGCGAGTACATTTCCTTGCGCGATATCAACTCGTCAATAGCGGAAGAGAATGCATCACTTCACAACCAACTGGAAGGAATGAATCGGTTGATCGCCACCAACAAATTGAACCTACGCGATACCTCACGTTCAAAAAGATATGATTATATCAGTGCCAAGGTGGTTAACAACTCTACCCGACTTTATAAAAATTTTATTACGATAGACAGAGGCTCAACCTCAGGCCTTGAGCCTGGCATGGGTGTGATCAGCGGTGAGCATGCCGTGGGTAAAGTAAAAACAGTGTCGG
>DPLR01000539.1 GCA_003541895.1 Cytophagales bacterium
AGCATGTGGCGATCGAAATTAAGATGACCTCATCGGTAACTTCTTTGCGTGATAATGCTCCCTTGTTAACAGGTGTAAAAAATATTATTGCTGTTGCCTCAGGAAAAGGCGGAGTTGGTAAATCTACCGTTACTACAAACCTGGCCGTTGCTCTTGCGAAATCTGGTGCTAAAGTTGGGTTGATCGATGCCGATATTTTCGGACCATCCATCCCTGTGATGTTTAATTGCGAACGCGAGCACCCGGAAGTAAAGCAGGTGAATGGAAAAAATATTATTATTCCGTTGGAACAGTACGGAGTGAAATTGATTTCCATCGGATTCTTAACGCCACCCGAAAGCGCAGTGGTTTGGCGCGGCCCAATGGCCAGCTCAGCCTTAAAGCAATTTATAAGTGATGCCGAGTGGGGTGAGCTTGATTATCTTTTGATCGATTTACCTCCCGGCACTAGTGATATCCACTTAACACTCGTGCAGACAGTGCCTGTTACGGGTGCGGTCATCGTTACCACTCCACAAAAAGTGGCTCTGGCCGATGCCATGAAAGGTCTTTCAATGTTTAAACAGCCACAGATTAATGTGCCCGTGCTTGGTGTGGTTGAGAATATGGCTTATTTCACACCCGAAGAATTGCCCAACAATAAATATTTTATTTTCGGGAAAGACGGAGGCCAGAACTTAGCCGATAAATTTGGTGTTCCAATGCTGGGTCAAATTCCATTGGTACAAAGCATTCGCGAAAGTGGCGATAGTGGCTTACCTGCGGTGATGAAAGAAGGTGCTACGGCCAATGCGTTTATGGAATTGGCAGAAAACTTAGCACGGCAAGTTGCCATTAGAAATGCTACCTTTGATTCTACTAAAAAAGTTGAGATTACAGTTTGATGAATTCAGTCGAGACCAAATCAGATGAATTGACGATGCGCATTGAAGCATCGCTCGATAGCATTCGCCCTTACCTTGAGGCCGATGGTGGTAACATTCGGGTGCTTGAAGTGACCAACGATTTTATTTTGAAACTGGAATTTGTTGGCAACTGTGGCTCATGCCCGATGTCGACTATGACTTTCAAAGCCGGTGTGGAAGAAGCAATCAAAAGGGCAGTTCCCGAAATAAGAACTATTGAAGTGACTAATCTTTCTTGATCAGTCAAGTTTAATTTTTTTTCACACGTATCAACTTACCTTCTGTTGGTGACTATAATATACTCTCATCATTAACCGTTATCTTGCGATGATATGATGAAGTATTTTTGGTTTGCTTTTAGTTTATTAACTCCTTTAATTTCTTACGCCCAGCGCTGCGGTACTGTGGAGTACGAAAAAATCCGACAGCAGAGACATCCTTCTAAAGAAACGATAGACCAATTTGAGTTGTGGCTTCAAAACAAGATGGGGCAGCGGGCAAAATCAGGTCAAGGCAACCGCACTCAATCTGCCAATTATGTTGTGCCAGTCGTTGTGCATGTCATTCACAGTGGTGAAGCCATCGGAACAGGAACAAATATTTCAGATGCTCAAATCCTTTCTCAAATTAAAGTTTTGAATGATGACTTTGAGCGATTAAATGCTGATACGACCAAGACTCTCACCGAATTCAAAACTGTGGCTGGAAAATTCCCGATCACATTCGTGATGGCACAGCAAGATCCGAATGGTTTAGCCACTACAGGTATCGTTAGAGTAAAAGGAACGCAAACTTCTTGGAGTATTGCTGACAACTACACGCTAAAAGCATTGAGCTATTGGCCCGCTGAAAATTATTTTAACATTTGGGTAACCAACCTGAGTGGTGGGTTGTTGGGCTATACTCAATTGCCTGTGTCTTCAACTTTATTAGGTCTGGAAGATTCGAGTAATGATCGACTTACCGATGGTGTGGTGATTGATTATCAGACCTACGGAACAGCGGATGCAGCCGGTGGAAGTAATTTCAATTTGATTAGCGAGTATAACAAAGGAAGAACGGCCACTCATGAAGTTGGACATTTTTTCGGTCTGCGGCACGTGTGGGGAGATTGTAGTCCGTTTTCTTGTGGCTGTACAGATTATGTTTCTGACACACCTTTTCAGGATACGGATTATAATGGGCAGTGCCCCAGCAGTATAATTTCTGATTGCTCAGGCCATTCGATGTATGCCAATTACATGAACTACACCGATGATGCTTGCATGAATATTTTTTCTCAGGGTCAGGTTGACCGCATGGATGTGATCATTAATAATAGCCCGCGAAGAGTAAGTCTGCTTACTTCCATAGGTTCTCAACCACCATCACCTGTACCAAATGATATCGGTATCAAGAGCATTGCATCTCCAGGATTATCTGCTTGCGATGGTTCAGTCACTCCTGCTATTGTTATTCACAACTTCGGAACAAATGATGTCACTTCAACTCAGATTAATTTGTCATTGAACGGGAATGTGGTAGAGACAAAAACATTTTCATTATCACTATCCACCAATGCTGAAACTACAGTTGCTTTTTCATCGGTAGCATTGGCTGCGGGAACTAATTATAATTTTTTATTCAATGTATTGCAGACGAACGGAGTTGCTGATGGAAGCCCTGCTTTCAACACCATAAGTGAAACTACAAGTACGCCACTGCATGGAACTTTGCCCATTGCCGAAAATTTTAATTCGATGCCAGCGCAATGGTCAACCAATAATCCCGATGGACTAACTACCTGGGTCAACACTTCTATAGGCGGAAGCCACGGAGGAGCGATGTTCCTCGATTATTATAACTATGATAACCAAGGCACTTCCGATTTTTTGATAACACCTGTGTTGGATCTTACGAACTCAACAATTGCCTCGCTCTCTTTCGATTATGCATACGCAAAACTTTCTACCGGAAGTAAAGATGGGTTACGCGTTTTAGTGACTACAGCTTGCGATTTCAATTCTTCTTCAACCGAAATTTTTAATAAAGCAGGAAGCACTTTAGCAACAGTAACTTCTGACAGTCCCTTTATACCAACGGATTCACAGTGGGCGAGCTCAGGAATTATTCCATTGAATCAATTTCTTGGCCAGCGAATTCAAATAGCTTTTGTTGGCTTTAACGACTTCGGGAATAATTTGTACATCGATAATGTATCGGTGCTTGACAACCCCATTACAGGATTTAAATTGAATGGTATTCTTACTCCATCACCTGTTAGTTGTGAAGCAAATTATACTCCTGTAATTCAAATTACTAATGTGGGCAACACGGTGATTAATTCGTTCACCGTTGATGCTTACTTAAATAATCAACTTGTTACAAAACAGTTTACGGGTGTAACTTTAAATCCATCGCAGACGGCCTCTAATTTTTCGTTGAACGCTACGAAGTTCAATTCTGGTGCTAACTCATTTGCTGTAGTGATTAAATCTCCTAATGGAAATATGAGTGGGGCTTTCGTAAAAGATAGCATCAACACAAAAAGATATATTAGTACCGCTTCTGATTTTATTCCGTTAGCACAAAATTTTGATAATGGAGTTGGTGAATGGATAACCATGAACCCAACCTTCGGACCTATTTGGTATCCGACTGCAACCAATAAAGGGAAATCACTCGAGTTTGAAGCCATTAATGACGCTAGTATTGGTGATCAGGCGTGGGTTGTTTCTCCTGTGCTTGATTTGTCGAAGACTTCAAAAGCTAGCCTTACATTTGAAAGTAGCTATGCGTATAACTTCTCTAGTTCAGAAACGTTGAGAGTTTTGGTGTCAACAGATTGTGGTGAAAACTTTAATCAAATCTTGTACACGTCATCCGGCTCTAGCCTTGCCAATGCTAATGCAACTTCAGCGTGGCTACCGTCAACTAAAAATGAATGGAGAAAAAATTTTATTAACCTTGATAATTTTGTAGGTCAACCAAATACTCGTTTTGCTTTTGTTGCCACCAATGCCAATGGAAATAATCTTTACCTCGACAACATTCAATTCTTTGTTAACGACAATGTTACCAAAGACACCCTGACGATTGAAAATCTTTATTCGGTTTATGGCGGTATTACGGGAAGCCCTGTGCAGGTTACTTTCAATTTACCTGCCCGACAGAATGTGCACATTCAGGTTTACGGTATTACAGGCAATGTAATTCTAGATAATACTTTTACGGACACACTTAACCAAACCTATACTTTACTTGAGCCAAATACAATTGCACCGGGCCTATTTATAGTGCGGGTTCAGACCCAGTCGCCTTCTACTATTCGGTCAACCAAAGTGCTTTCAGGGTTTAATTAAATGCGGTTGTTTCACCAATTGAAATTATCTTTGGATGAAGAAAAACGTAGGTATTCATGGCTAAAAAAAAGATAGCAATCCTTTATGGTGGTCGTTCAGTAGAACATGGAGTATCCATCAACTCCGCAAAAAATATTTATCAGTTCATCGATCGCAAATTGTTTGAACCTTATTTGATTGGCATCACTCAAGAGGGTGATTGGCGATTAACAAAGGAAGTTTCTTCATCGATTAAAAAAGGAGAAAAACTTTCGCTCCGTTTAAATGCAGGTAAACCAACGTTTAAAACCAAATCGACCAAGTTTACTCCGGATATTGTTTTCCCCGTATTGCATGGCACGGATGGCGAAGATGGCAGCATACAAGGATTGCTCAAAGCCTTGGATTTGCCGATGGTGGGCACGGGGGTTTTAGGTTCGGCCATGTCCATGAATAAACTGGTAGCGAAAGTAATTTTGAAAGCAGAAGGTTTGCCGGTGGCCGATTTTCTCTATGCTTATTTTGACGAGCGAAAAAATGTGAGTTTCGAAACCATCAAGAAAAAATTGGGATTGCCTTTCATGGTGAAGTCGGCAAGTTTAGGTTCTTCGGTTGGTGTTTCAAAGGTGAAATCGAAAGAAGATTTTCAGAAGGCACTTGCTGATGGATTTAAATATGATGATTGTGTTCTTTTTGAAAAATATATTCAGGGTCGCGAAATAGAATGCGCTATTTTAGGAAATGCTTCGGCCAAAGCTTCGCTGCCTGGCGAAATCATCATAAGTAAGAAACATGATTTTTATACTTTTGA
>DPLR01000031.1 GCA_003541895.1 Cytophagales bacterium
AGTTCAGAGACGAAAGTAGGCTTCACCTCAGTATCATTGTTTAGCATTATAATGTATTTACCACGAGCACACGACATCCCTAAATTATTACCCTTTGAAAAACCATAATTGTAATCTAAGGGTACAATTCGAAGTTTTGGATTATCACCAAAATGAGCACATACAAATTCAATACTGTTATCCGAAGATCCGTTATCGACTAATAAAACCTCATAGTTACTACAGTTTTGATCAAGTAATGAAGCGAGACATTTACCGAGAAAACGTTTGCCATTCCAATTAAGGACTATAACAGAAGCAATTGGTCGATTATTTTCCATAAGAAACCCTTTTTTAAACCTGAGGAGCTACTTTACTAAGACGAATATATTCCTTAAAAGCACAGCCTAATGGAGAAAGAAAGCCCATTTCACTTAACCATTTATCAGAGACTTTTCGCTTACCCTGAATAACTTGTCTTTTTCTTAAGATAGATGATAAATGCCTATAAAGCCAGGAATACGCCTTTGCCTTCATTTTAAGGCATTCAATATTACGACTCTTGACCAGCAAAATTCCCTCGCTTAAGTCAAAAGCAAGCGCAAACATAATACCTAGAAACAGGTTTTTAAGCTCTAAATTCTTTAAGATAGTTATGAACGGGTCTTTAGTTCCATGAAACGCTTTTAATGGAGAAAGCCTACCTTCTCCAGAAGTTCCTCCATAATTGTGGTAAACAACCGAACCTGGACAAAAGAGTGCCTTATAGCCTAGCAACCAAGCACGCCAACCTAAATCAGTATCTTCCAAGCAAGCAAAGTAGTCCTCATCAAACCCCCCTAATTGCCTAAAGACTTCCTTATCAATTAGCATTGAAGAGGCACAAGGGTAACCTGTGAGAGAACTCTTTATCCGACCATCATCTGTTTCAAGAAAACCAATAGCGTAACCTCGACCTATTAGGGTTAGTTTTCCACCTCCAAAATCGATAAGTCTTCGATTTCTCATCATCAATGTCTTACTTCCACATATAGGAATAGAGCGCCCAACAGAAGCTTGGACGAGTTCCAGCAACCAATTCTGGGTAACTTCAGTGTCGTTGTTCAAAAAAGAAATATACTGACCATTCGCAAATTTCACGCCTCTATTGTTTCCACCACCAAAACCAAAATTTTGGTGCAACTTAACAATGCGTACCCAAGGAAAATTGTTCTCAACAAATTCTGTGCTGTCATCTGTTGATCCATTATCAACCAATAATACTTCGAATTTCGATTTAGGATAGTTGGTTAGAGCAAGAGAAGAGAAACAAGTTCTTAGAAAACTTCGTCCGTTATAATTGAGCACAATAACGGTAACAAAGGGTTTCGACTCTGACATTAAATTAACGGTTCCTGTGCTGGCGGCAACACGTAACTGCAAAAGACCTAAAGTTATTATTTATCACCTTGTTCTTCCATTAATTGTGTAAATAGCTGTTTTGCTTTCTGACCTATTGCCGTAATTGTGACTTCCCTTTCAACATAGTTTCTTCCATTAATTCCCATCTCTCGACTTTTTTTGGGGTTAGCGATCAAATAAAATATCGCTTCAGCAAGCAATTTGGGATTTCCTGGCTCGACAACAAGCCCAGAATTCGATTCAGAAATATACTTAGCCGGCTCGCCCTCAGCACAACAAATAATTGGTCTCCCTAATGCTTGATACTCATATAATTTTGATGGAATCCCAGGATACGGTTCACCGTAATCTTTCAGGGGCAAAATTAACGCATCTGCAGAACTTAAAAGATCAGCAACCTCTTTTCTTGAACCAAGCATTCTATCACTCAAAACAACATTAATTAAATTGAGTCCTTTGAGCCTATTTCTAATAGAAACTAAACACTCGCCATTACCATGAATAATAAACACAGCACTTAATTTTTTCTCATCAAGAATTTTTGCAGCTTCAAAAATCTGTTCAAAATCATATCCCACCCCCAGCACACCTGCATAAATTATCTTAAAAGGCTCACTTTCCAACCTATTCTTCTCACCAGCTTTAAACACAGTTGCATCTACACCCACCTGGATAACATCAATCTTGCTTTCGTTTACTCCATACTTTCGGTTAATTGTTTTAACGTATCCAGGACTGATTGGCGCAATCGCATTGCCTTTTGAGTAGAAAAATCTATAGATAAAGGTGGCAATTTGAAGAAGCAAAGAGTTCTCGTCTGCCATTTTCAGCATGGGCAAATCTTCAAGTGTCAAGTCACAGACATCTAGTACCACTGGTACACCCTTTACTTTGTTATAAAATATCCCTGGAACCCAGCTTCCTCCCCACACTGCATCTATCTTACCAATCCAAGGCAAAGCAAATAATGATGAAATTGCAAAAAATCCTATGAGAAGTAACCTCTTCAAAAGACCCTCTGATTTGAGAGGAGGCATAAAAGATCTAATAACTTTGGTTTTCCCGATCCATTCAACCTTGACTGGCACCCACCTGTATTCTTTAGGTATGTTACCATATGGGTAATGTGGGAAACCAGTTATTACTGTTACATGGCAGTCATTTGCAACTAGTCCTTTAAACAGATTACTAGCCCTTGTCGCAACACCACCCAAGTCAGGAGGAAAATATTGGGAGATCAAGAGTATTTTCAAATGGCAAAATCTCAAAGATTCTTCAAGTTTTTTTCACTCAGAAAGGAGCAATATTGGCGCTTCTATCTATACATCCGACGGCTTTAATTTGTAGAGTTTCGGAGCTGAGTTGATAATTTC
>DPLR01000532.1 GCA_003541895.1 Cytophagales bacterium
GCGTTGCCCGCGAAAGTATTTCATGCCTGTCGTTGTATTCGCGCAATACTTCTTCAATAATTTTTCGATCGTTTATGTCTTGTACAATACCGATGATGAGTGTGATTTCATTCTTTTCATTTCGCACAAACTGACCGTGTTCATTTACCCATCGTGATTTTCCATTCTTTAATAAAATGCGATGATCAATATTGTAAAGATGATTGCTTTCTACAGCCACGCGCATCAATTCTTTCACTCGCTCGCGATCGTCAGGGTGTACTAACTTGAAGAAGCTGGAGTTTGTTCCATCAAACTCATTCTCTTCCACCTGAAAAATATGATAAACTTCTTTTGACCATGTCAGTTTGCCATTTTCAAAATCAAGCTCAGCAGTCCAATACCCAATGTTGCCGGCCTCGCCTGCCTTTTCCAGAAAGAGTCTGTCTTGAATTAACTCTTGCTCCATGTTCTTTCGCTCAGTAACGTCATTCACCAAAGACATCATTGAAATGATTTCACCGGCTTGGTTTCGTGCCATCGAATTAAACCATTCGCACCACAAATAGCTACCGTCTCTTCGGTAACTTCGATGGATCAAATGATTGCTGTGTGAAAGTGATTGATCTTTCAATGCTTCGCTCGCAGACTTTAGTACCCACTCACGATCTTCTGCATAGATCATATCAAGTCCTTTAATTCTGTTCTCCATTATATCCGACAAATCCCACCCAAAAATTTCTCTGGCTCTGGCCGATGCAAATTTTACTGAGAAATCAGGTCGCCAATCAATGAACCCCAACGGAGAATTCTCGATATGAAAAAATAATTTTTCTGCAGTAGCTTTCAAACTTTCTTCTACCCTCTCCTTTTCAATGGCCGAATGATATTTTTCGAGAGCTTGCTTTACGGCCAGCGGCAAACGCTGCATGCGGTCTTTCAAAATGTAATCCCACGCGCCTGCTTTCATTACGCTGACCGCAGTTTCCTCGGAGGTATTGGAAGTGATCAGAATAAACGGAATGTGAAGTTCTCTCTGTTGAATAATTTTCAAAGCACCCAATGAACTGAAGTTGGGGAGCGAATGATCAGACAAAATAATATCAGGTATAAACTCGTCTAAGGCTTTTTCAAAGTCTTGCTGATTGTCAACGACACGAATATCAAAGTGGAGGCCATCGCGTTTCAACTCACGGGCAATTAACTCTGCGTCTGTTGGCGTATCTTCAACGTGAAGAATTTTTAGCTTGAGATCGAACTGATTCAAAGCGAATAGTCTATTTAGGTGGTTGATTCAAAATTGTCCAATACATTCCTAACTGTGTCACTACTTTAATAAAAGCATCAAAATCTACGGGCTTTACAATGTAACTGTTGGTGCCAAGTTCATAGCATCGTTGTATATCCGGATCTTCCTTGGAAGAAGTGAGTACAACTATAGGAATATTGACGGTGAGGTCATTGGCTTTAAGCAGTTCCAACACTTGGATTCCATTCACTTTTGGCATCTTCAAATCAAGTAAAACAACTTTAGGTTTTTGCTTCAAGTCGCGGTCTTTATATTTTCCTGTCCCGAAAAAATAATCAAGCGCAGCTTCACCATCCTTTAAGTGGAGTATATGGTTGGTGATGTTATTTTTTTTGAGCGCCCGAATCGTTAACTCAGCATCACTAGGGCTATCTTCCACTAAGACAATTTCGACTATATAATCATTCATAGATCACTTCATTATTTTATCTACGGGTAGACTAAAATTAAAGGTGGCACCTTTGCCAAGATTGCTCTCCGCCCAAAACCGGCCGCCATGTTTGGTGATTATTTTCTCCACCATGGCGAGGCCAACGCCTGTTCCTTCAAAATCTTCTTGTGAGTGCAGGCGCTGAAAAACTTTGAACAACTTGTTGGCATAAGCAGGATCGAAACCAATTCCGTTGTCATGCACGGTGTAAATAATTTCTTGTTCACCAGCAGTGGATGAAAGCTCCACCTGGGGTTGTTTATTTTTCGAACTGTACTTCAGCGCATTCGAAATGTAATTTACCCAGACTTGTTTTAATAAGTTGGCATCCCCTAGCGCATTTTGCAAAGAATGAATTTGTACGGCTGCGTTGGGGTAAAGTACACATACCTCATCCACTACCTTCGTTACCAGATCGTACATATTGACCACGGTTTTATGCAACTCGTTCTTGCCGAGGCGCGAGAATGCGAGCAGATCATCGATCAATTTGCCCATCTGATGTGCATTGTACTGAACCGTTTTTAAAAGGCGTTTTCCGTTCTCATCAAAAACGGAAGTGTAATCTTCTTCCAACATTTTCGCATATCCGTTGATGGCTCGTAATGGTGTTCTCAGGTCGTGCGAAACAGAATACGAAAAAGCTTCCAGTTCTTTGTTTACTTTATCCAGCTGTTCCGTTCGTTCTTTTACTTTTGATTCAAGATCAGCGTTGATTCTCTCCAGAACAATTTCCGCCTCTTTCTTTACCGTGATGTCGATTGCATTAAGAACAATTGCACCAACGGAACGATCATTCAGGAAATTTTTAAAAGACGCAGCGAGCCAAAAGTAATGTCCTTTTTTGTGTTTGAATCTAAAGTCGCCTACGTAAATTGTT
>DPLR01000649.1 GCA_003541895.1 Cytophagales bacterium
AATATCCAGTGTATTTATGTTGCTCCACAGGGAAACTCAGATGGTACCTGGAATCCATCAAAAGACCCTACATTCTTTTCCGATTTGCTGACGCTCCTTAAGGGCAAGTGAATATAATTGTAGGGAAAAAGTTGAGCCACTTCAGTCATCACTTTGTCGATGTACTCATACGCGCTTTCGTTGGCAGGGCTAATGGTATTGTCGATCAAAGCCGGGTGGCCGGGCAAACTCCAATCAATCAATTTCTCTCCAGAGTTAACTGAATAATTTCCAGGTGTACCAGAAATTTCCGGATACGATGCAACGAACGCGAGGCTGTGACCGGGCATATCAATTTCAGGAATTACTTCTACAAAATTATCCTTCGCATATTTTACAACTTCACGGATATCCTCTTGCGTATAATAGCCACCATAATTTCTCGGCTCATCAGGCGTGGGTGGCGACATCTCGGCCCACAGACCTACACGCTCTGCTCGCCATGCGCCCACCTGAGTAAGCTTCGGCAAACTTTTGATTTCAATTCGCCAGCCTTCATCATCAGTCAAATGCCAATGAAGACGGTTATATTTGTAACGTACCATTTCATCAATGAATTGCTTTACTTGTTCTTTGGTGAAAAAATGGCGGGCCACATCAAGCATCATTCCGCGCCAAGCAAACCGAGGATAATCTTTGATGCTCACGCACGGAATAGTCCATGACACCCCACTGACTATTTTCTTGCTTTCAATTTCTTTTGGCAAGAGTTGCAATAATGTTTGAACTCCATAAAACAATCCACTCGCTTCGTTGGCTACGAGAGAAACTGAATCCGGATATACATTGAGCAAATAACCCTCGCTACCGATTTCCTTATTTTTAGTCGATACTAATCGAAAACGAAAAACGCTTCCATTGATTTTAGAACTCACTGAACCTTTCAAGCCCGATGCCTGTGAAATTTTATTGATCAAATAATCAGCGGCTCTTTTTGCTTCTGCGTTGGATGCAGAAATGCCAACCGAAAATCCATCTTTCAATACAAAATTTCCATTTTGCGGCTGGAGTGAAACAGGTTGTGGTATCACGGCAATGTCTTGCGACCACACTTGTGTGAACGAAAGCAAAAGAAAAAATACGATGCTGAATTTTGACATGGCAAAATAATTTCGGGCTAATATAACGGTGTGCTTTAAACACACCAGAATTTGACAATTAAAATTTGTCAGGAATTATTTCAGGTTTTCCAGGTCGCGAACCAAAATTCGCTTGCGATCGAAGTTGATGAGGTTCTTTTCTTTCAACTCGTTTAAAATAGTAGTAACTGTTTGCCGGCTGGTGCCTGTAAGTGCAGCAATATCTTTGTGCGTGAGTTTTGTTGGCACCAACGTTTCATAACCCACTTTTTTTCCCTTCACCGAGGCTGAATCTTTAATGAATTCTATCACTCTGGTTCTGGCATCTTTAAAAACGAGAAGCTCGAGTTTGCGTTCCAACTTCATCAACCGAAGTCCAACAAGTTTCAGCATTTTAAAACTCAACTCTTTGTTCTCCCACATCAATGCTTTTAATTCGTCAATGCTCAGCGGACAAACCGTTGTTTTATCGTCTAATGCTTGGGCAAAGTCACGTCTCTTTTCTTCACCAGCAAGAGCGAGCTCGCCAAAAATTTCTCCCATGCCAAGAATAGCCGAAACTACTTCCTTGCCATCATCAAGATAATGCCCGATACGCACACGCCCATCGGCAATCATGTAAATGTATTGTGCTGGCTCATCTGGAAAATAAATGAATTGATCTTTCTTAAAATAATGGAACGTGTGCTGTTCCGCCATCGGCTTTACTTTGTGCGGACACAAAATATCGTAGAGGTTAACGCTTTCAAAATACCAAAGGGCAGACGTGCTCGACATTTTTATTACCAATTATCCTGCCTAAGTTAGCGCAAATTTTCCACGAAAAGTTCATGTCCGGTTTAAGGCTTACCGAAATTTGGATTTACCCGATCAAATCGTTGGGCGGCATTCGCTTAAAATCTGCAAAGGTTTTTGAAAAAGGATTACAGCACGACAGGCGTTGGATGCTAATTGATAGTGACAATCAATTCATGACGCAGCGGGTTAACCCACGGATGGCGTTGTTTAAATTGTCAATGGTCAATGATCAATTTTCAATTAAGTTCAAAAACGATTCTATCACTCTCCCATTCTTTCATTCAATCATTCAATCATCGATTAGGGCAAAAATCTGGGATGACGAAGTAGATGTTTTTGAAGTCAATAGAGAATTCAGCCAATGGTTTTCGGAAAGACTCGAATTAAATTGCCGTTTGGTTTCCTTTCCCGAGATCAATGCACGCCTAGTGGATGAACAATATCAGATCAATCATGAACAGGTAAGTTTGGCGGATGCCTATCCGTTTTTAATTATTGGAGAACAATCGCTGGCCGATCTTAATTCAAGACTGAAAGAGCCTGTGTCCATGAATCGCTTCCGTCCCAACTTTGTTTTCAGCAATGGCAAACCGTACGAAGAAGATTTGTGGAAAAATTTTTCGATCGGAAAAAATAAATTTGTGGCCGTAAAGCCCTGTGCACGTTGCGTAATGACCACCGTGAATCAGGAAACCAGCGAAAAAGGAATGGAACCTTTGGCTACGCTTTCAGCCTATAGAAGAAACGAAAATAAAGTGTTGTTTGGTCAAAATGTAATTGCGTTAAATCATTATGAAGTTCATGAAGGAGATGAGATTGTACTTGAATAAATTTTCCATGGTTAAAAGTCGATGGTCGATGGCAAAAATAAAACTGTGGACCATCGTCTATGGACTGTGGACATTATCCATGTGTTCATGCGTTTCGAAACACGATAAGTTGCCGATTCTCGGAGTAAGGGAGTTTAACGGAAAAGATACCGTTTATCATACCATCGCTCCTTTCAGCTTTACTGATCAAGACAGCGCCACCATTACCAATGCAACATTCAAAGACAAAATTTATGTAGCCGATTTTTTCTTTACGAGTTGTCGCACCATCTGCCCGATCATGAAAACGCAAATGCTGCGGGTGTACGAAGCCACGCAAAATATGCCCGATGTGTTGATACTATCGCACTCCATCGATCCGGAATATGATACCGTTGCGTTGCTTCATGACTTTGCCGATCGACTCGGAGTGGAAAGCAAGCGTTGGCATTTTGTAACGGGCGCAAAAGATTCCATTTATAAAATTGCTCAGACCAGCTATCTCGCCACCGCACTCGAAGACAAAACCGAACCCGATGGCTTTATTCACAGCGGAGCTTTTTTATTGATTGATAAAAAAGGACGCATTCGCGGAAAGTACGATGGCACCAAAGAAGCTGACGTGAACCGATTGATTGGCGATATTAAAATTCTGAGGCAAGAATGAAAAAGTCTATAGTCGATGGGCGATGGTCGATTGCAGTTTTATTATGGACGATGTCCTTTGGATTATCAACCGTTTCGTGCACCACAACAGATCCTAA
>DPLR01000536.1 GCA_003541895.1 Cytophagales bacterium
CACAACTGTAATACGTATAGGTACTGACCTTCTTGATCTTATAAAAACCGGAACCGGAAATTCTTTTAAAGGCTGGGAGCTAAATGGCGATATCGATTTATCGAAATATTACCTCACAGCTGATATTGGTTCGTGGGGCAAAAATGTACAGCTAGCCAATGGAGACTATGCGAACAGTGGATCGTATTTTAGAATTGGTGCAGATGTAAATCTATTAGGCAACGATCCTGACAAGAACATGTTTTTCTTTGGTTTTCGAATTGGGCACTCATTGTTTCATGAGACACTAAGCTATCAGGCAACCTCAGTGAATTTATATCCGCCCTCTACGTATGCTGTTAGTAACAGTTCGGTTACGGGAAGTTGGGGTGAGTTAACCACGGGTTTGCGTGTGAAAATCTGGAAAGGGCTGTGGATGGGGTACACGGCACGCATGAAGTTTTCGCCTAAAACAAAAGGCAGTAATGATACCATGGCTCCCTATGATATGCCAGGGTACGGAATTGTTTCTCAAAAGCCGTGGTGGGGATTCAATTACCAAATGTTTTGGCGCTTTGCTTGGAAAAAAGATAAGCCAGCTCCTAAGAAAAATTAATTTTTCTTGAAGAGTGAATCAACAAATTCGTTTTTGTTGAACACTTGAAGATCATCCACCTTTTCTCCAACTCCAATATATTTCACGGGGATTTTGAATTCGTCAGAGATACCAATCACCACACCACCTTTAGCGGTACCATCGAGTTTGGTAATAGCTAAGCACGAGACTTCCGTTGCTTTGGTGAACTCACGTGCTTGAATAACTGCGTTTTGCCCAGTACTTCCATCCAGCACCAACAGCACGTCATGAGGAGCGCCTGGCAATGCTTTATCAATTGAGCGTTTTATTTTGGAGAGCTCTTGCATTAGGTTTGTTTTTGTATGCAACCTACCAGCAGTATCAATAATGATGACATCTGCTTTTTGCTCAATACCTTTTTGAACAGTTTCAAAAGCTACAGCGGAGGGGTCGGTGTTCATGCCTTTAGAAATGACTGGCACGCTATTGCGTTCACCCCAAAGTTTCAACTGATCAACAGCGGCAGCGCGAAATGTGTCGGCTGCGCCTAGCACTACGCTTTTGCCTTTCTTTTTGTATTGGGCCGAAAGTTTCCCAATGGTAGTTGTCTTGCCCACTCCGTTCACTCCAACCACCATCAACACATAAGGTTTGATCGCAGCGGGAGTTTCGAATTCATTATCTATTGATGAATAATTTTCTGAGAGCAGCGCGGCCACTTCTTCTTTTAAGATTCGATCGAGCTCAACTGCGCCAAGGTATTTGTCTTTGGCCACTCGGTCTTGAATGCGCTTTACGATTTTTAAGGTAGTATCAACGCCAACATCCGATGAAATCAAAATCTCTTCGAGTTGATCAAGCACTTCATCATCAACAGTTGATTTTCCGACTAAAGCCTTTCCTAATTTTCCAAAGAAGCTCTCTTTCGATTTTTGTAAACCGTGATCGAGCGATTCTTTTTTTTCTTTGGAGAAAAGGTTGCCTAAAAAGGACATCGATTAATTATTGGGTTGTTCAATATTAATAAATAAAAAAAGTCCCACATCGGGGACTCTTCAATTTCTTGCCATCAAAGGATTAACCTTTTTTAGCCAGTGTTTCTTTTACTAAGTCGGCTGCTACAATTTCTTCTTTGAAAATGTAAGCACCTGTTTTGTCCGACTTCACGGCACGGATCACTTTTGCATAGTTCTTGCCGTCTGTTTTCTTAAGCGATGCAACTACTTTCTTTGCCATGATTACTTAATTTCTTTGTGTAACGTTACTTTCTTCAATACAGGGTTGTATTTTTTCAATTCGATACGCTCGGTAGTGTTTTTGCGATTTTTGGTGGTGATATAACGGCTCATGCCCGGCATGCCGCTGTTTTTATGCTCTGTGCATTCTAAAATCACCTGTATACGGTTTCCTTTCTTTGCCATGGTCTAACGTAATTAAATGTTGGCGGTAAGAGTGCCTTTGGCACGGGCATCTTTAATTACCGCAGTAATGCCCTTGCTATTGATTGTTTTGATCACTTTGGTAGATACTTTCAATGTGATCCACTTGTTTTCTTCAGGAACAAAGAATCTTTTTGTCTGAAGATTGGGGTAAAACCTGCGCTTGGTTTTATTGTTAGCGTGCGACACGTTATTGCCTACGCGTGGTCTTTTGCCCGAAATTTCACAAACCCTTGCCATAAAATTCAATTTTAAAGCCCTTCTTTCCTAAAAAGGGAGTGCAAATATCGGGAAAACGAACAATTATGCAAACCCTCTACAGAATATTCTTTCGAGAGTGAGATTGGCAGCCAAGCGGGCGGTCGCCAGCCAGCCACATCTTCTATTTTCGGCTCCAATCCAGAAGTTTCGGGACTTCCATCCCTGTTGTGGGTGTGACTATTGACCATCGACTATTAGAATTTCGATTATCTTAGCTTGATTTAAATTAAGTACATAGTGCCAATTAATGTTAAGCATTGCCCAACCTTACTTTTCTACTTCCTTGGTGGAGTTATAGTTTATTTAATGGAAAAGATTTCACCTTCTGGTCCTTGTACGCTTGGAGGCGGTGTGATGTGTTTTTTTATCTTATTCATCACATCGATAGTTTTGTTTCTAAAAAGCATTTACAAAACTATTAAGATTGGAAAGTCAAATTTTATTGTGATGCTTTTACATATGATTGCTATAAGTGCAGTTTTGATATCAATCTACGTTAGCGGAAATAAATAAAATCGCACTTCGTAAATTGTAAATCGTACTTTAAAAATTACCTTCGCACCGGCATGCAGAAGAAACTGATCCTCGATTCAAAACAACTCGACATCACCCTCAGCCGTCTTTGCCAGCAACTCATCGAAAACCATTCTGATTTTAGCAACTGTGTGATCCTGGGCCTTCAGCCACGCGGTATTTTTTTGGCTGAGCTGATACATCAAAAACTGAAATCACTTAAAGTAAATGTCCCGCTCGGGTATTTAGACACCACCTTTCACCGCGATGATTTTCGCAGGCGCGAAACTCCTGCCAAAGCGTACGAAACCAAAGTCAACTTTGCCATTGAAGGAAAGGATGTTGTATTGATTGACGATGTACTTTTCACCGGCCGTACGGTGCGCGCAGCGCTTGATGCCATGATCTCATTCGGCAGGCCGTCAAAAGTAGAGTTGCTTGTGTTGGTTGACCGAAAGTCAACACGCGACTTGCCCATTGCGGCAGACTATGTAGGAAAATCTGTAGATACCCTGGACACACAACGCGTGCTGGTAGAACTCGAAGCGCAAGGTTATAAACAAAATAAAATCTGGTTAATCAATAAGGACAACCATGTCAAAGCTTAGTCAACGCCACTTACTCGGAATCAAAGACATCACCCGACAGGACATCGAACTTATTTTTGAAACAGCAGCTAACTTTAAGGATGTTATCAACCGGCCCATTAAGAAAGTACCTTCGCTGAGAGACGTTACCATTGCCAATATTTTTTTTGAAAACTCAACACGCACACGATTGTCTTTTGAACTAGCCGAAAGAAGGTTGTCTGCTGATGTGGTAAATTTTTCTGCTTCAGGGAGTAGTGTAAAAAAAGGTGAAACCTTGCTAGACACCGTTAACAACATTCTTGCAATGAAGGTGGATATGGTGGTGATGCGTCATGCCAGTGCAGGTGCTCCTCATTTTCTCTCGAAGCACATTAAAGCAAATATTGTAAATGCTGGTGATGGAACCCACGAACACCCAACTCAAGCACTGCTCGATTCATTTTCGATTCGCGAAAAATTAGGGGGTGTTGAAGGGAAGAAGATTGCAATCATTGGAGATATACTCCATTCGCGAGTAGCGTTGTCAAATATTTTTGCTTTGAAAAAATTAGGTGCCGAGGTCATGGTATGTGGCCCATCAACATTGATCCCAAAATTCATTTCTACACTGGGCGTAAAAGTAGAACTCGAAGTGCAAAAGGCGCTTGAATGGTGCGATGTGGCTAACGTGTTGCGTATTCAATTAGAGCGGCAGCAATTAAAATATTTTCCCTCCCTTCGTGAATACACGTTGTATTATGGCATCACCAAAAAGATTTTGGACGACCTTAACAAAGAAATTGTTCTAATGCACCCGGGGCCAATCAATCGCGGTGTTGAACTCACGAGCGATGCCGCTGACTCGCATCACTCAATAATTTTGGATCAAGTTGAAAATGGAGTGGCAGTTCGGATGGCTGTGCTGTACCTGCTTGCCAGCGCAGCTTAAATTTTTTACTGGTTCACAGCAAATCGTACCGTTTTTATAAAATCGCCCGACTGGATTTGGGCAAAATAAATTCCGTTGGTAAGGCTCGGAAGTTGTAATTCAATTTCAGGGCCATTCACAACGTACTTCCCAAGTAGTGTCCCGAGGCGATCATAAATTATTACCTGCGAAGTCGCGGCATCAAAATTGATGCTCCCCTTGAGATTCATGCCTTGAATTGGATTGCAGGTGATATAAAAATCTTTTCCGGCTTTCACTGTTACCCTAACAATGTTGTTGTTAAACACTTCCGTGTAGCCGTCAAAATCTATTGAAGTAAGTCGGTAATACGAGTTGCCTATGAGTGGTTCATTGTCCGCATAAGAATATTCCTTTCGTACATTACTGTTGCCGGAACCTTTAATATGAACCAGGTCATGAAATTGGGTTCCACTAGCTGAACGCTCTAAAACAAAATGATCAAAGTTTATTTCAACATCCGTTACCCAAGTCAATTCAACTTTCTGGTCATTTACTTTTCCATTGAATGACTCGAGTACAATAGGCACAGAGTATGTAGAACAAAAAGAGCTACCCGCAGTACAGCTTGAAAAATTACCAGTTACTGAACAATAACAAGGAGGAGTTGAACATCCACTACCATTATCGCAACTGCCACTGTTGCCAATACTCAACGCATTGCCGCCAATTGTGCCTAACCCAGTAAATGCAGCACCATTTTTTGCATACAACGTTCCACCTACAAAAATTTGGTCTGTTGATGCCTGAACGCCAAAAGTAACATTGTTGTTTGTGGCATCACCTAAATTACCTGTAACATTTAATAGGGTGGAAGTGCCGCCACCGTTAACAAGCAATTCTGTATTATCTCCCGTGGAACTGAAAGGAATATCAAAATCACCATTGATAGTCACATTATTCGAAATTGTAACTACAATTGGAGTTGCGGGTGTTCCGTTTGACATCGGCACATAAAAATTTGCGATAATATTATTTGCTGTACCGTTTGCTATGTTAGCGCAATCTGTTGCGGTTAAAGTAGTATTAGTCCCCCCAGGAAATGCTGTCCATGAAATACTTGAAAAATTAACTGAGGCATTAATTGTTGACGTTGTACAATAAGGCACAGTTTGACACAAAAGTGGATAACAGAAAGCACTTAAGAATGAAATTAGGCAGTATGCAGATATTGTTTTCATTATTTCCGAAATAAAAACGACCTAACCGCCAGCCTGTAGACAAATCAAATATAATAAAAGGCCTAAACATATTAGTTAGGCTTTGAACTAATTTAAATCAGTTGTTTGAGTGCTATTTCAAAGGATTTCTGGGCGATTCTAATACGAGATGGGTTTTCGGCTTTAGTCTTTTCAAGTGCTTTTCGGATAATGGTTGAAATGTCATTGAAAATAGAGTGGTCGTCCATGGCGGCTTCGCTTTCCATAAAATAAGCAAATACACGGGCCATTCCGCAGTTAGCAATGAAATCTGGAATGATCGAGATTTTTTCATCAGCATCTAATCCGGTTGGGCCAAAAAATATTTCAGGATCAGCAAAAGGTACGTTTGCTCCGCACGAAAACAATTCTACCCCAGACGAAATCATTTTGTCTACCTGTTGTTTTGTTACTAGCCTTGAAGCGGCAGCTGGAATGAAAATATCGAATTCAAGATCCCAAATTTTGCTATTGGCTATTTCAAAGCGAAGCAAATCGGGAGTCACCAACTGGTTTCCATTTCGGTCAATCACCAGTTGACAAATTTCTTCATGAGATATTCCTTTTTGATTAATTAGCCCGCCTTCTTTTGTCAGTATCCCAACGATTTTTATTCCCATTTGTGAGAGATAAAATCCGGCTGCAGCACCCACATTTCCCCATCCTTGAATTACAGCACGTTTACCTTTGAAATCTCCATCCCACAATTCGTAGTAATGCCTCACTGCTTGGGCTACGCCATAGCCCGTACACATATCGGCAATGGTATATTTTTTTTGGAGTGAAGGAGTGAATCGTTCGTCTTCAATAATTTTTATCACACCTTGCCTGAGCTGCCCAATGCGATTTACTTTTTGGGGTTCGCTTGGTTTATAGTGTCCAGTAAAAACCCCTTCTTGTGGATGCCAAATACCAACGTCTTCTGTGTGCGGGATTACTTCGTGTATTTCATCTACATTTAAATCGCCACCTGTTCCGTAATAATATTTTAGCAAAGGCATCACAGCTTGATACCAACGATGAAGAACTTCTTGTTTTCTTGGATCGGCAGGGTCGAAATTGATCCCTGATTTAGCTCCGCCTATGGGTGGGCCTGAAACCGTGAATTTTACTTCCATGGTTTTAGCCAATGACTCAACCTCGTGTTTATCCAGGCCTTTACGCATGCGCGTTCCACCGCCAGCAGCTCCACCGCGCAACGAGTTGATGACTACCCAGCCTTCAGCTTCGGTCTCACTGTCTTTCCATTCAAATACAATTTCAGGTTTTTTGTTCTCGAATTTTTTGAGGAGCTCGATCATGTTGAATTTTTTTGGCGTGCAAATATACGCGACTTGCTCATTCGCCAATACCAACAATAACACCACTGGAAGAATCGGCTGTTGCGCCCGTTGCGCTTTTCAGTACATTAATTTTTCCCTTGCATTTCAGAACTCCTAAAAATGCGAATATGAGGGCTTCTTTAAAATCGATGATTGTTTTGTCGGGTATAATAATTTTTGAAGGCTCAAGTTTTGTTTGAATTAATTGAATGAGGAAACGATTGTGTGCGCCTCCCCCGGTTATTAAAATTTTCGATTTCTTTTTTTTCTTAGAGATGCAATCGGCAATCTCGTGGGCAATTGATTCACAAACGGTTCGCAAACGGTCGGCAACCGAGATTGAATTGTTGTCTATTATTTTTTTGACCTCGTTTTCAAATTGTTCGCGCGCAAGTGAGGGTCTCGTTTTTCGGAAAGTTTTATAAATGGATTCAATTTTTTTGCGCAAGGGTTCGTTCATTTTTCCACTGGAAGCAATGACTCCGTTTTCATCAAAAGGCTTTTTTAATTTTGCTGCCAAATAGTTCAAAGCCATGTTACAAAAACAAATATCAAATGCTTTTCTTTCATGTTTGTTCTCGAATGAGATATTGGCAATCCCACCCAGGTTGAGACAATAATCAAATTCAGAAAACAGAAGTCGATCACCGATAGGCACAAGCGGTGCGCCTTGTCCGCCAAGAGCAATATCGAGACTTCTGAAATCATAGGCTACAGGGATTTTTGTAACTGCGTAGATGGCATTTCCATTTCCTAACTGAAAAGTGATTCCATTGGAAGGTTGGTGAAAAATGGTGTGACCATGTGAGGCAATGAGATCAATATTTTTGATACTATTTTTTTTTATGAAACTGAAGCAGAGCTCGCCCAAATACTTGCCGTATTCTTGATGGATCAACAACAAATCGTTGCCAGAAAACAAATGAGCTTGCGAAAGTTTCCTTTCCCAGGAAGATGGATAATGCGCGGTCATAGTATGTTCAATTGAAAAGTACCAGGTCTTTTTTTTCAACTTGAATTGACAGAGAGCTATGTCAACTCCGTCAAGCGAAGTCCCTGACATTATACCAATCACACGAAACTTTTTCTTGGAGTGTAACATCATAAGCGTTGAATTGAACTGCAAGTTAAAAGGTGCAAGTCTCAACACAACTTGTAACTTGCAGCTTGAAAAATGCAACCTACGCTATGAATATAGTTATTGATTGTGGCAACACGAAAATAAAAGCGGCTACATTTTTTGGAGACAGGCTTGAAAAAAAATATTCATTCGACAATAAAGAAAGGTTACAGTCTTTTCTTGGAGAGAATTCTTACATCAACTCGATTGTAAGCTCAGTGAGTATCCCGTCCGATGAAATCTCATCGTGGATTCAGGCAGAAAAAAAGTTTTTATTGACTCCGCAAGTTCCGTTGCCTATCAAGGTATTATACAAAACGCCTAACTCTCTTGGCGTGGATAGAGTTGCGTCTGCCTGCGGGGCTATAGGATTCTTCCCCAATGCCGACTGCCTTGTGATTGACTCAGGCACTTGCGTTAACTATGAATTTGTTGACCGACACAGCAATTATTGGGGTGGCGCAATTTCTCCAGGCATCGCCATGCGATTTGAAGCGATGCATACTTTTACCAAACGGTTGCCGTTAGTTTCAGCTGCAACTGAAAAATTAATTGGAGACACCACGGAAAGTTGTATGCGCAGTGGTGTGATGAACGGGATTTTGATGGAAGTAGAAGGTTTTATTAATAGTTATAGATTGAAATACCCAGAATTAAGGGTGATTTTATGTGGTGGTGATTATACTTTTTTTGAAAACAACTTGAAACCTCCCATATTTGCAGCCCCCGATCTCGTGTTGAGCGGTTTGAACAGGATTTTGCTTCATAATGCAGCGTTGTAGAATTTTATTCCCTTTTATTTTGATTTGTCTTTTTGCTGCATTAGCCGCGGAAGGACAAATAGCATCTAGTCCCTTTTCAGAATTTGGAATTGGAGATTTGAATAATGGTGGTGTTGCCCAAAATCAGGGGATGGGCGGTGTGGGTATTAGCAATGGTAATAATTGGTATCTTAATAACTTAAATCCAGCTTTGCTCACCAACAATCACGTAACTGTATTTCAAGGCGGCATGCAATTCGAGAAGAGAACGTTGAGTGGTGGTGGCAATACACAAAATTTTCAAAATGCAAACCTGAACTACCTTGCGGTAGCTTTCCCATTAAAAGCAAATCGCTGGACTACGTCTATTGGGTTAACGCCCTATTCTACAGTAAACTACAACCTTAGCTATACAGATTATGCAAGTGGTTCTTATCAGCTTGTCACTTATCAACAGACGGGAAAAGGGGGTATTAATCAGTTTTATTGGTCGAATGGAGTTGTATTGAATAAGTACTTTTCTTTCGGTGTTAAGGCGAGTTATATGTTTGGTAGCATCACAACGCAAAACCCAACTTACAATCCTGCCGCTTATGCAAATGGATCGAGATATATTAGAGATTCCTTTAGTGGATTAAATCTCACAGGAGGAATATCGTTTCATTTAGACTCTTTATTTAAAAAGAATTATAAATTCAATGCAGGGTTTATTTATAGTTTAAAATCATCAATTGGAGCTTACCATGTTTCAAGACTTGATTTTGTCTTGCCTTCCGGTCGCACCCTTGATTCATTAACCTACACCAAACTTGGTGGTAAATTAACATTGCCTGCTTCATTTGGTTTTGGAGTATCATTTGGTAAAACAGACCGATGGACCGTGGCAAGTGATTTTGTGTTGTTGGATTTTAGCAATTTCAATTATTCAACATTTGATGGTAATCAACAATATCTTGGAACGCCAACCATAGGATATCGAGCTGGTGTAGGAGGTGAATTCGTTCCGAAAGCAGAGGACTTCACAAACTATTTTAATAGGGTCACTTATAGAGTGGGTGCTAGCGTAGAAAAATCAACCATGTTGATCAATGGAAATCCTCTAATTGAT
>DPLR01000626.1 GCA_003541895.1 Cytophagales bacterium
ACTCATCACATTGAATTAAAACAATTTTGTCATCAACCATTCCGCGATACACTACATTGCTGATCTTGATCCTCTCCCGCGTTAATTTTAATTTTATTGTGCCTGTCTCTCCATAGCGTTTCACCTCTACATCAACTTCGGTTTGTGGTGGGCCTTTTAATAAAGCGCTTGACTCTCCAGAGGGTTTGCCTTGCACATTTATTCCATTGATTGATATCAACTCATCGCCAACCCTGATGCCAGCCCGATGTGCCGGAAAGCCAAAGTAGGGATTGGTGACGATTGTCTTGTGACGAATTTGTCCAACCAATGCCCCAATGCCAGCATATTCGCCTGTCGTTTGAATACTAAATGCTTCCAGATCTTCTTTGGGAATATAATCGGTATACGGATCCAACTGCTGAAGCATTCCATGGATACCGTGGTCAACTAATTTTTTTGGATCTACTTCATCAACGTAATTTGAGTTTACTTCCTTCACCAGCGTGGTGAAAATATCAAGGTTCTTAGCGATGTCGAAGTACCGATCGGCTGGAACAGTAAACCCAAAGGCAAAAATTATTGAGACCAAAATCACCCACTTCCATTTCAATCCCTTCATCTCTTTTCTGTGATTTTATTGAGTGTTTGTACAATCGATTGCTGAATTCGCTCCGAATTCAGTATTTCTTTAATAGAGTAAATATAAGCAATCATGAATTTTTTCTCGTGAACCAGTGCCGTTTTGTTTAAACGGTAACCTTCGCGAATTCGTCTGCGAATTTTGTTTCTATCTACAGCCCTTTTAAAATTTGATTTGGGAACGGAAATTAAAATCTGGTTTTCGCTCGAACCCTCAATTTCCTTCAGAAAAACTTTGAATGGGTATAAATAAAAAGAGGAACCCCGTTCAAAGAGTTCCTGGATCGATTTCTTTTTAGTAAGCCGTTCTGTCTTTTTCAGTGAATACATATTCCCTTCAGGATTCAGTACAAATCCAGAATGGAATGTACTCAGAAATTATTTGCTCTTAGAAGTGCCCTCATCAGAAACGGTAAGTTTCTTGCGGCCTTTTTTCCTGCGGCTTGCCAAAACCCTGCGTCCGTTGGCCGTAGCCATGCGCTCGCGGAATCCGTGCTTGTTCTTTCTTTTCTTGCGCGATGGTTGAAATGTACGTTTCATATGGATTAAATGCTGATTCTTTAAAAGGGCTGCAAATATGAGCAGGATTTACGGGATTTACAACTTTTGTTCTGAGGTCAAATCTGGTAGAATTCAATTTGTAGTTTTGTATCAATGGTTACAGCCAATCCATCTTCTGAATTACTAACCGATCATCTCACGGTTGGGTACCCATCAAACATTTTGTTCGAAAACTTGAATTTGGAATTAACAGCTGGCAAACTAGTTTGTTTAATGGGTCCTAATGGTATCGGCAAATCAACGCTTATTCGAACGCTGGCTGGGTTACAAAAACCTCTTTCAGGAAAGATTTCGCAAATTGACGAAAAGAGAATAGCGCTTGTGCTAACCGATAAAATCGTTGCAACCAACATGACCGTTTATGACCTTGTCAGTTACGGCCGCTATCCGCATTTAACGTGGGAAATTTCATTTACCGAGCAAGACCACAAAATTGTTGCACAATCCATAGGAGAAGTACACATAGAATCTTTAGCTACTAAAAAATTAGACGAATTAAGTGATGGGCAACTTCAACTTACCCTGATCGCACGCGCCCTAGCTCAAGAAACTCCAATTTTATTATTGGATGAACCCACCGCCCATTTAGATTTGAACAATCGTGTTGAGGTTATGCGCTTGCTTTTGAATCTCGCTCGGAAAAAAAATAAAGCGATCATCGTTTCAACGCACGAGCTGGATCTCGCACTGCAAATGGCAGATTCTATTTGGCTCGCATCATCGAATAAAAAAATCAAAACCGGAATTCCCGAATCGCTTGTACTCGATGGCTCATTCGATGAAATTTTTCAATTCAAAGGGTTCAATTTGAAAACCGGAAAAATCCAGCATCAAGCCTACCGGAAAAATTCCGTCTGGCTAAGCGGGAGCGGCTATGAATTTCTCTGGACAAAAAATGCACTAGAACGCGAAGGTTATTTGGTTAAGGACGAAAGCGAAATAAAAATTTCAATCCAACATGTGGGTGAAAATCTTGTTTGGAAAAACAACGACCTCAGTTTTGTAACACTTCCCGAACTCCTTGACTGGCTGAATAAAAATTAATATCTCATTACAGTCAAAAAAAGTGAATCGGCTTTCGGTTCAAATCACGCATATAATATTTATCCAATGCGTTTTTGTAAATTGACTAACTCCAAATCCATCCGTAATGAAAAAAATATTTATTGTTCTGCTGAGCCTCTCTTTAATAATGTGTTCAGAAAAAAAACCAGTTAATCTTGCCATTGAAAATTATAACAACGATTACCAGACTCCATACTTCGAAGATTCTCTTCGCGCTCAAAAGATTTTGAATTACAAATCAGTGGTTGATTCCATTTTCAAAAAATCTGCCCGCGCCAATCACAACCCCGCCATTGCCTACGGCATTGTAGTTGATGACAAATTGGTTTACTCCAACGCTGTTGGCTACGCAAATCTTGAAAAGAAAATTGTTGCCGACAGCAAATCACGATTCCGCATTGCATCGATGACGAAAAGTTTTACCGCCATGGCCATTTTACGCTTGCGCGATGAAGGCAAACTTCAACTCACCGATGCAGCTTCAAAATATATTCCTGAAATGAAGGCGCTCAAGTATCCATCAAAAGATGCAATTCCAATAACTATTTTCAATTTATTAACCATGTCGGCTGGATTTCCCGAAGATAATCCGTGGGGCGACCGCCAACTTTCAGATACCGATCAAGAGCTGATGGATTTCGTGAAAACCGGAATTTCATTTTCGAGCAACCCAAGCTCACAATTTGAATACAGCAATCTTGGCTATGCGCTTTTAGGAAGGATTGTTTCTAATGTATCAGGTCAGCATTATCAAGAATACATCATCGAAAAAATTCTGCGACCGCTGGGCATGAACGACTGTGAATTTGAATACGAGAAAATTCCATCAGAGAAATTAGCGATTGGCTATCGGTGGGAAGATGACCAATGGAAAGCCGAAGCGTTGCTGAAAGATGGATCGTATGCATCGATGGGCGGAATGATTTGCACCATCGATGATTTTGCCAAGTACATGAGCTTCTTGCTCTCGGCCTTGCCCGAAAGAAATGACGATGAAGTTGGCCCGGTAAAGAGAAGCTCTGCGCGCGAAATGCAACAGCCGTGGAAGTTTCGTGTGATCTCGCCAAACTATAAAACACATAGCGGTGAACTTTGCCCACGCACCGGCAGCTATGGCTTTGGTTTAACATGGCGAATGGATTGCCATGGCACGATCATCGTTACGCACAGTGGCGGGTTGCCCGGCTTTGGAAGCATCCACATGCTTATGCCCGATCATGGCGTTGGCATTGTGGCCTTCAGCAATCTTACCTATGCCGACATGGGTGCACCTGCATCGCAAGCACTCGACACGTTGGTGTTTTTGGCCGATCTTAAAAAGAGAGTGCTGCCGGTTTCGCCCGTGTTGAAGAAAACACAAGAACAAATTGTAAAACTGATTCCCAATTGGAGCAATGAATATGATGGAATGTTTGCCGAAAATTTCTTTCCCGATATCTCGAAAGATCACCGCAAGAAGCAAACAGACGAGTTGCTTGCCCAGATTGGCAAAATTGTTTCGGTTGGTAAGATGAAACCCGAAAATTTATTGCGAGGCAGTTTTGATTTGATTGGCGAGAAAGGAACGATTGACGTGTTCTTCACCCTAACCCCTGATGCCGAGCCGAAAGTGCAGTGGTTGAGTTTTAAGTTGAAGGAGTAATTTCTAGCGTTAATTCTTTTTCGCTGTTTTTATCCTCATATCGACAAACTTAAACTTAGTGTTCGGATAGAATCTTATATGAGTTAATGGAAAAAGTAAAGCCTTTCCATCTATATTTTCGAAAAAGCCTGATTCATCTAAAAGATCATGGAATTTGATTCCATGTTTACTCAATGCATTGTAAAATAATAAACTGAGTTCATAGCTTGACATCTGGGCTTGTATTAGATTCAAGTATCTTCTACGTTCAACGTCATCCAAATTACTCCTGAGAACAAATTGCCAAATATTAAACAGAAATCTAAAATAGTGTCCCAAGTGGTTATGGTAATACTTATAGAAGTCTTCATAAATTTCTATCGCTTTCATTTTAAAATCCTCTAGGTCCCTTCCTTCAATTGCACCATAAGGATCACTGGATTTTTCAATTACTGCCTCTGCCATCAATTGCTTTTCAATTATTTTACGAGGGTCATTATTTGAAGTATTATGTTGCTTAACAAATGCTTGTAGATTCTCATAAGCCATTTTAAAAAATGACCTTCCCTTTCCTGTTTTTCCATTGAGTTCGATTTCCATTTCATTGATTATTTCTTGGAGCAAACTCATCATGTTGAAAAAAGTACTTTCAAATTGCTGAATTCTAAACGTGGTTGATTGTTCTTTTAAAACATTTCTTGTTTCCTCAAGCTCCAATCTCTGAAGTTTATATTCTTCTATTTGTAAGTCAAGAGATTTAATCTGACTCTTTAGCGTCTCTTGATTTATCCTAATGTCCTTACGTTGTTCTGTTAAAGCCAAGTAGAAAAGTAGGATGCCGGCAAGTGACCAAATACTTCCTATCAATCCTCCAACGCTGCCACCAAACTTAGACAGCTCTTCTAAACTCTCAGCTTGAAAAAAACGATAAGAAATAACAGATAACAGGACGACACCTGAAACTATTAGCGCCTTACTAAGTACGTCATAAATTTTCGTCATGGAAATTCATTGGTAACTGTTGATCGTCAGGCCAACAATTTAACTCTTCGTTCCATTCCCAGCAAAATCCAAAATCGTATCCATTGCCATTCGGTCGTTCAGGTTTTTGGCGTAATGGATTTTTCGGATAATCAGATTTTCATCCAATAAAAATTCTGCCGGCATGGTAGAGATCGATTCTTTGCCTGCCATCATATGGATCGGCAATTTTTTCATCTTGGCGCTAATGGCGGTTTGAATGAACGAAGTAAGGTGGCTCATGGCCGATTTCATGGGCGAGTTTTCAATGCCATAAATAGAATACCATTTCTTTTCCGGGTCGGCAATCAGTGGCACGGGCGAAACCTCTTTGTGAAAAATACTTTGCAGCATCACTTCCTTTTTCGATTCAAAAAAGAAAATCATCTCCATGTTATTCGCTAAAAGTCTATCGCGGATCTTCATCAGGTTATGCACCCGCAGATTGCAAAACGGACAGCCTGCGTGGCGAAAGAAGCCAATGAAAACCTTCTTGCCTTTGTAATTTTTTAAATCGATCGTGCGATCAAAGATGTCGATGAGTTTAAACGCTGGCGCTGACACATTCAATTCTACCAGTATGTTTTCTGAAGTGGCTGTCATACCTATTTAGTTAAGCTATATCTACGGATAAACAACAGCGGGCAGATTCATTGGGTATGATACCATTTGGGAAAGTCATTTTTCAGAAGAAGTAAGAGGTTTTTGACCTTGCCTAAGCTTTCGGGGCAATTGCCTGAGCCACTGAGGCAGATGCCTGAATAACGCGGGCAGTTGCCTGAGTGTTCGAGGCAGTTGCCCAAACAACTGGGGCAAGCTCACTGAAGACCTAGGCAGTTGCCTTAGCGACTGAGGCAACCTCCCCGGATACTGGGGCAGTTGCCTGAGTCATCGGGGCAAGCTGTAAAATGACCAATACAACCTCATGTTTTATAATTGGCCTTGCCCAAGACAAGAATACAAATGATTAATTAGGCTTTCGCCTTGCTCCGCTCAATTTCGCGCAGGTTCTCCAACTTCTTGTTTCGCAAAAACCCGTTGATGTCTTCAAAATGTTCTTTGATGCGCTTGTTCCCGAATTCAAAAACTTTTTCCGCAAGGCCGTCAAGAAAATCGCGGTCGTGCGAAACAAGAATCAACGTACCATCAAAAGCTTTCAGTGCATCCTTTAAAATGTCTTTGGTTTTGATGTCGAGGTGATTGGTTGGTTCATCGAGGATCAGCAAGTTTACGGGCTGCAACAAAAGTTTGATCATCGCCAAACGCGTGCGCTCTCCACCTGACAACACTTTTACTTTTTTATCGATGGTGTCGCCACTAAACATGAACGCACCTAAAATGTCTTTGATCTTGGTGCGAATATCACCCTCAGCAATCTGATCAATCGTTTCAAACACGGTGAGGTCAACATCGAGCAACGATGCCTGGTTCTGTGCAAAATAGCCGATCATTGAATTATGGCCAAGTTGAAGTTTCCCTTCGTAATCGGTCTCGCCCATAATCGCTTTCACCAACGTTGATTTTCCCTCTCCGTTCTTACCTACAAAAGCAACTTTCTCGCCACGCGCAATCGTCAAAGAGGCATCTTGAAAAACAACATGGTCTCCATATCGCTTTGTCAATCCCTCCACGATAACCGGATAGCTTCCCGAGCGGGGAGCGGGCGGAAATTTTAAATTCAATGAAGATGTATCTACTTCATCTACCTGAATGATTTCTATTTTCTCCAACATCTTCACCCGCGATTGTACTTGAAGCGTTTTTGAATACGTTCCTTTGAATCTCTCTATGAAAGCGGTGATATCGGCAATTTCCTTTTGCTGATCATCAAATTGTTTTTGCTGTTGCTCGCGTCTTTCTCTTCGCAACTGCAAATAATGCGAGTAATTGGTTTTGTAATCGTAGATGCGGCCCATTGTAATTTCGATAGTACGATTCGTAAGATTATCTACAAAAGCTTTGTCGTGGCTAATGACGATTACCGCTTTGGCATTGGTCTTCAAAAATTCTTCCAGCCATTGCACCGATTCAATATCGAGGTGATTGGTTGGTTCATCCAGCAAAATCAAGTCAGGCTTCTGCAACAGAATTTTGGCAAGCTCAATTCTCATGCGCCAACCTCCACTGAATTCACTGGTTGATCTTGTAAAGTCTGAACGGAGAAACCCCAAACCCATCAACGTTTTTTCTACTTCGGCATCGAAGTTTACTTCTTCAATGGAATAATATTTTTCGCTGAGTTCAGAAACATCTTCAATGATTTTGGCATACGCATCTGATTCGTAATCGGTTCGCGTTTCCAATTGTGTATTCAACTCATCGATTTGCTTTTTCATGTTTAGAATTTTAGAAAAAGCTTTTGATGTCTCTTCGAATACCGTACAATCGTCTTCTGTGAGAAGGTGCTGAGGCAAGTAAGCAATGATGGCATCTTTGGGTGCAGAGACTTTACCACGCGTTGGCTTGTTTACACCCGCCATAATTTTCAACAACGTTGATTTGCCCGCGCCATTCTTGCCCATCAAAGCAATGCGGTCGTCTTCGTTAATATTGAAAGTGATGTTACTGAAAAGTGTTGTACCACTAAACTCTACGCCTACTGCATCTACTGAAATCATTGTCTTAACCTTGATTACTTACTAAATAAACTCGTTCGTTTTGTCTCAAAATGTGCTGTCAAAAAGAATTTATGATTTACCTGATTACCTTGATGAAGTCTCTACCTTAAAGGGGCTTGAATACGAAAATCATTGGAATCACCTCTATCACAAAAATCACAGTTTAAGATAAAAGGCCGCAAAGATATTTATTTACAAACATTTTAGAACGGTAGAAACAAAAAAGGCAGGTTGCCCTGCCTTTTTCAAGAATCATGTAAACTATTAATCTTTCTTCTCCTTTGAAGAAGCTTTGGCTTTTTTGCCTTTGATGGTTAAAACATCGCCTGTGCCTTCATAATCGGCAACGATTATTCCTCCTTCAGTAACTTCGCCTTTAAGGATTTCTTCGGCTACTGGGTCTTCCAAATATTTTTGGATGGCACGGTTCAAAGGACGAGCACCAAATTGATGATCGTATCCTTTTTCTGCGAGGAAATCTTTTGCTTTTTCGGTCAACTCAATGGTATAGCCAAGGGTCAAAATTCTTGCAAACAATTTTCCAAGGGTGATATCGATGATCTTGTGAATGTGCTCGCGTTGTAGCGAGTTGAACACAATCACGTCATCTAATCGATTCAAAAACTCAGGGCTGAAGGCACGCTTCAACGCACTTTGAATGGTGGTCTTCATCAACTCTTCTTCGTTTTCGCGTTTTGCTTTTGTAGCGAAGCCGATGCCTGCACCAAAATCTTTCAAATCGCGTACTCCGATATTGGAAGTCATGATGATGATCGTATTTCTGAAATCAACTCGTCTGCCCAAACCATCGGTTAAAATTCCATCATCCAAAACTTGAAGCAGAATGTTGAAAACATCCGGATGGGCTTTTTCAATTTCATCGAGCAACACAACGCTGTAAGGCTTACGTCTTACTTTTTCGGTAAGCTGCCCGCCTTCTTCATAACCAACATATCCGGGAGGTGCACCGACCAATCGCGATACAGAGAATTTCTCCATATATTCGCTCATGTCGATTCTCACCAAGGCATCTTCTTTATCAAAGAGGTAGCTTGCCAAAACTTTTGCTAACTCCGTTTTACCAACACCCGTTGGCCCAAGGAAGATAAATGAGCCTATTGGTTTTTTAGGATCTTTCAAACCAACGCGCGTGCGTTGAATTGCCTTTGTCAATTTCTTTATCGCCTCTTCCTGGCCAATCACCTTACCGCTGAGCTGTTCGCCCATGCCCAACAATTTGTTGCTTTCTTTTTGGGCAATGCGGTTGGCAGGGATACCGGTCATCATACCGATTACATCAGCTACGTTGTCTTCAGTAACGGTGTATTTCTCGGTACGAGTCTTTTCTTCCCAGCGCGCTTTGGCAAGATCAAGTTGTTCAATTAATTTTTTCTCCTTGTCGCGTAGCTGAGCTGCCTCTTCGTATTTCTGGCTCTTCACCACGCGATTTTTTTCTTTCTTCACGTCTTCGATGGCCTCTTCAAACTTCACGATATCATCCGGCACATGAATGTTATTGATGTGCACTCGGGCTCCGGCTTCGTCCATCACATCGATGGCTTTATCAGGCAGGAAACGTCCGGTGATGTAGCGGTCGGATAGTCGGGCTGCGGACTCGATGGCCAGGTCCGTGATTTCGGCCTTGTGATGTTCCTCATATTTGGGCCGAAGACCTTTGAGGATCAGGAAAGTTTCTTCCACGGAAGGCGCCTCGACTTTGACGGTTTGGAATCGTCGCTCGAGGGCTGCGTCCTTTTCAATATATTTGCGATATTCGTTGAGCGTGGTGGCGCCTACGCACTGGAGTTCTCCCCGGCTGAGAGCCGGTTTAATAATATTGGACGCGTCCATGGTTCCCTCGGCTGAACCTGCACCGACGATGGTGTGCAGCTCGTC